>JAAHGE010000645.1 GCA_010672635.1 Desertifilum sp. SIO1I2
AGCGGACGGGTGTAGTAATAGCTACACCCGTCCGCTTACAGAGGAGGTAAAGAAGTTTGGCCAGGAGACGCAAGCGCAAAAGTCGTCGTCGCCAAGAAGGGCGTCGCATCCTCGAGCAAGTTGCTCAATACAGTATCGAGAGTGGAGAGGATAAACCGGTTACGGCAGCTCGTAAATTTATCCAAGCTGAAGGGATTGCCCCCCCAGCTTTGTTGCTAGTCAAGCGCAATGAGCATACCACGGATCGGTACTTCTGGGCAGAAAAAGGGCTATTTGGGGCCCAATATGTTGAAGAAAATCATTTTCTTTTCCCTAGTCTTAGAACCTCAGAAGGCGAAATGGAGAAGATTCCTGTAGGCAGTCGCAGTCGCTAGAGTGCGATCGCCCGATCGATAGATTTGAGATTTTCCTGTCTTGCCATAGAAGTCATGGTCTTGCCAAGCTTTTTCTAGGCATAGGATTCTGGGCGGAGTTGTTGGGACTCCGCCTCAACGGTCTTTAAGCCCAGGTGGCGCTGTAACTCTAGGAGTTCGTCGCGATGGGCTGTAACCGTTATTCGGTTTTTCGGAGCAATGGAGTCTGACACTGCTTCGAGTTTAAGGAGGACTTGTTCGGTTCGTCCTGCCTTCTTCCAATAAAAAACACCTGCGACCGGAGAAATCAGTACCAAACTTAACAAAATGCCCTGAAACTGGGGAAAAAGCACCGACAAAACTAAACTCAGGCACAAAAGCCCGACAAAAGCTAGAACGGACAGAAAGAACGCCAGAAAACTGCTAGGTCGAACAAATCCCTCAAACGTGACTTGATTTTGTTCGGCATCTAGGTTAGTCACGCGGTAGGAACGTTGGCTGAAATAGTCTTGTAGCTTTGCCAGCACGGACTCTTCTGTTTCCTCCGCCAGCAACGTCACTTGTTGCGTCCGGTCTTTAACCGAAGCTCGGATAAAGAAAAATAAACCGACTAACAACAACAACGTGAGTAAAAAGGTGGAGTTCAATACAGCATTACTCATGAATACGCTCGCTTGTGATGCAACAGTCCTGTTACTACTTTACAAAACTATAAAAAATTGAGGGAGAACGGATCTCGCCAAGTGCTGAGTAAAAAACCTGTGAGATTTAGGATTAGTGCAAGAGTGTACTGACCTCATGTTTGTGACTACAGCAATAGAAACTCGCAGGGGAAGCTAGCATAGACTTTTAACCCCGCGAATGCTGTTAACAAGACCGGCGGCGCGTCGCATACTCCTGCCAAAGATGGGCTAAGTCGCGGGCTTGCTGCAACCATTGCGGACAAATTTGGTACATGCGCCGGGGACGACCTCGCCCTTCTACTTTGCGCCAGTAGCCCGCAATAATGCCTTCGTCCTCTAGAAACTTCAAGGCGCTGTAGAGAACGGTATCGGAGAGGCGATAGCAGGCGTACTCTCTCTCTAGCCGTTCAATCAGTTCGGTTCCATAGGAGTCGGCTCTAGACAAAACGGATAGGACATAACAAACAGCTTGCTCTTTGTTGATATAAATCGGTGGGGGTTCTCGGAAAAACTGATAAATATCCTCTAATTTCATGCGTCTCCTCTACACTCATCAAGGAAATGAGGTAGGTGCACCGCTTGAAAAATCTCTATTACCGAGTTTTTCGCCTCTTTTGAGAACGACTACAACAGTCAGCGAAGGAACACACGTCGAAAAATCCCATTGCAGGATGCCAAACCAGCAGAATAGCACAATCGTTTCGCGTTCTACAATTTTGGCAAGGGTTGCTGAGTCAAAAGCATGACAGGCTCAGGCAACAGGGAAAATTGGTTACGATTAAACAGAGAATCGAAATAACTGCTCGATACTTTGTGCGATTCGCTCTTGCACGGTGCTAAAGCGGAATCGCTCGCCGCAAGGCACAACGCATCCTGATAGATTAATAATCGCACCAACTGGGGTTGATTATGCCAGAAAAGTCAGATTATTACGCTCTTCCTCCCGCAATAGATCGTTTTTCCGGTAATTTGCGGGTTGTGGGTTGGGTTAGTTTTTGGGCGCAACTGGTCTTAGCCATCATTTCTAGTATCGTCCTATTGTTCGCCGGTCTTTTTGGCTTTACTAGCGGGCCGGGTGGAGGGGCAAATAACCCAGGAACGGGGGGAGGCTTATTTTTTGCCATTTGCGGCTTAATTGCGCTGTATTACAGCGTTTATCAGGCGTTTCGCTTTACGCGGTTGGCGCGACAATTGCGATCGCCAACCCCTAGCCTCAGACCCCGCCGGGTTGATACGATTCAGGTGTTGCGGTTTGCGCTGGTGGCTTCGATTGTGGGGATGTCGCTGACGTTAATTGGGGCTGGGGCAATTAATGGCACGCTGGTTGCCAAGGCGCTACGCCAACCTAGAGGGATTTTTAACCCTAGCGTCAATATTGAAGATTTTATCCAGCCTATCGATTTATTTATTGTCCAAGCGAATACCAATACAATCCTGGCTCACTTTATTGGGATTGTGGCGATTCTTTGGCTGCTCAATGCGATTCATAAAGCCTCGCAGAGTTGATTTTTTTCGCATATCCCCCAGTTGGGGGAATCCATTGGGGGATGATTGCAATTGTAGTACGCTATAGAGTATGAGATATTGCACATTTCTCCACAGCTATGCAGACCCGATTGAGACAGCCCCAAACCCAATCTATCTCCCTTGTCGCCTACGACTTGTGGAAGGAGTATGGCGATCGCACAGTCGTCCAGGGTGTTAGCTTTACTCTAAATCCTGGGGAAGTTCTCGGCGTACTCGGTCCTAATGGTGCAGGTAAGACAACCACTGTGGGGATGCTTTACGGTTCCGTGCTTCCCACGCGAGGGTTTGTGCAAATTGGCGATTACCAAGTGCAAAATCAAGGACGCGAAGCCCGTTCTTACTTGGGAATTGTTACCCAGGAAGATAACCTCGATCCAGACTTTACCGTTTTTGAAAACCTTTTACACTTTGCCCATCACTACCGGATTACTGGAAATGCGGCCCGTGCTAGAGCCAGCGAGCTGCTTGCTCAGGTGAATTTACAAGATTATGCCAAAAATCAGGTAGATGAGCTTTCAGGGGGCATGAAGCGGCG
>JAAHGE010000646.1 GCA_010672635.1 Desertifilum sp. SIO1I2
TGGTTCGACGACGAATAATGCCCGGTTCGTAGTCGTATCCCCCGTAGAGAACCAGATCGGCGTTCTCTATGGCGGTGCGATCGCTCGGCGTGGGACTATAGGTATGCGGATCGCGTCCCGCCTCCAGCAAGCAGGTTAAATCGATGGTGTCTTGAGCAATGGTTTCGGTGATATCGCATAAAACGCTAGAGGTTGCGACCACTTGCAGGCGATTTTCGGTTTGAGTTTGAGTCTCTCCCGTCTGGTTCACTTGAGTTGCGGGAGTGCATCCTGCGAACCCCAAAGCAACGGATAGGGCGCTCACCCCCCAAAATTGACGGAGTTTGATAGACAAGTTTTGCATTTTCTTCCCTTACAATCTTTAAGGCGTTGGATGTGGGAATGATTCTCAATTTAACACAAGAATGATTCTCAATCTATGCGGGTCAGATTAAAATAAGTCGAGAAACTGGGTCAGTTAGGAGTTCCCCAATCAATGCTGAATCTGCTTTTAGAACCCCTAGGCTATGAATTTATGCGAAATGCGATCGCCATTGGGGTTGTAGTCGGTATCCTTTGTCCGGTGGTGGGAACCTATCTGATCGTGCAGCGCATGGCCCTATTGGGGGATGTGATTGCAGAAACCGTTATCCCCGGAATGGCGATCGCCTATTTCTTTCGGCTCAATCTGTTAGCCGGAGCCTTCGTTTCCGGCATTTGCAGTACATTACTGATTACCTGGATTCGGGCAAATTCCCGCATTAAAGTGGATGGAGCAATGGCAATTATTTGCTGTAGCTTTTTTGCCCTGGGTATCCTTTTAATCAGCATACTCCGCACAAATATTGATTTAGAAGCCCTGTTATTTGGCGACATCTTGGGCGTTCGCGTGACAGATGTGCAAAGAACTGCGATCGTTGCTGTTATTGTTTTAGTCTTAATCAAACTCTTCTATAAAGAATTACTGTTTTATACCTTCGATCGCCAAGGCGCGCAGGCCCTAGGATTACCCGTCAATTTTATTTACTTTGGCTTGCTTGCAGCCGTTACGCTGACGATTATTTCTAGCTTGCAAATTGTGGGTGTTATTCTAGTGGTTTCCCTGCTGATCTGTCCGGGAATCACCGCTTATCTACTAGTTAAACAACTTCACCAAATGATGTGGCTAGGTTCTCTAATTGGGGTTGTTTCAACGGTCAGCGGTATGTATCTTAGCTATTACTTCGATATCCCCTCCGGCCCCGCTATTGTTTTGGTGACGTTTGCGTTTTTCCTGCTTGCATTCTTATTCAGTCCATCCCAAGGATTGCTGACCCGTCCAGAATATACCCAATATTATGCTTGGTTTCTCAAACCTTTTCGGAGCAAATATAGCAAGCCTAAATAAGTTGCGAACTTTAACTCCTCTTTAGGGCTATAGTAGCGTAGGTTGGGTTGAGGTACGAAACCCAACAAAACCCTGGATGCTGTTGGGTTACGCTAACGCTAACCCAACCTACCACTTTTTCAAGCTACTTCTGGTGAGGAACCCCAAATTGAGGTTAAGATTCCCCTTAAAAAGAGGACATTTGACTCCGGTTCCCCCCTTTTTTTCAAGGGGGGCTAGGAGGGATCAAAACTTGCTGAAGTCAGGACGGGGTTTCAGACCAAAATTTTCGATGAGAATGTTTTTTCTAATCTCCACCGGGCATATGAATAAGCTGCCATTGACCGTTGACTTGACCAAATACCGCGCGATATTCTAGTGGAGCGTAGACAAAACGATTGTAGACAAATCCGGCTTGTCCGTTAGGCAGTTTAACCGGCGTCCAACCTTCGATTGGGTCATGTTCCTGACCCTCGCTGAAGAGTTGATCGAGGTATTTTTCTAAAGCGGGACGATCGACCTCTACCACTTCATTCGATAGCACATTAATGACTGAACTGTTCAGGTTAGGTTGCGATCGCACATTCACATTTTCCCCCACCACAACCACCTGAGTCAGTTCCCATTCAATTCCTTCGTAGGAAGGCGGCGCGGGATACTGTTGGCGGAAGGCTTGGTTGATATTGGCGCATACCCAAACGCGATCGCCTTGAACGGCGTTTTCCACATACTCGTTTTTCTGCGCCGTACAGCCGATCGCAGTCGATTTCTCTAAATTTGACCAAAACCGCGCTTGAGGGCTATTGAGGTTCAAATCCTCGGCGCTTTGCGGGCCTCCAAACCCTAGCGTTACCCCATTGGCGGGAATGAGCGATCGCACAAACCGAGCATCTCGGCTTTTCACAGCTTGGCGCAACTGTTCCCGAAAAGTATGAAACTCAGTTCCCGGCTGCACTTCATCCACTAAGGTGATGCGCCGATGCTCAAACTCAGGATACTTTGGCGGAGCAGGGGGTTGAGGAGTTGGACGAGTACCGGGGTTGGCTGGCGAGGGATTTTGGGCGACAGGTTCTGGAGAAGGAGACGGTGAAGGGTTGGTTACGATGGGTTGGCTAGGTTCATCTTGACGTTGATGAATAGCTGTCGCGAAGGCTGCACCCCCGATAACTGCGGCTAAGGCTCCACCTAAGAGTAAATAGTGAATGTTTTTCATAGCAATCTATCTGTAATTATGTCAATGGGTTCATTTTGTATTTACAATTACTGAGACAGCTTGAAGGGTGTTACAGTTCCCAAATTGACTATTTTTTAGCCCAATTGCGTTTGAATACTTTAAGCTTTGTACTGAAACTAAATGGCATTGTTCCAGTAACGATAGGTGACTTCACCAATAATTGGCGCGGCAGCTTGATAGATTTTCTTTAAGCAATCCAAGAAGGCGATCGCATATTCTTCTAAGCCTAAAATATGCAAACAAGTTAGAATGCGAGTTATCCGCAGAAAGTTATGGTTGCCACGTTTTAGCCAATTTGCTTGGCGTTCTGAGTAGTTTTCAGCTTGCGTAATGATGACCGCATTTGGATTGCTATCTTGGCATTGCAAGCCATAAAAATCGAGCATGACCAGAAATGACTTCAACAGGCGCGATCGCAATTCCCGATCGTTACGAAAAACTTTAATAACTTCGGGATTGAGGATCGGCGCTTGAGGATTGACGGGACTGGGTTATTTCCCCTAAAACAACCCAGA
>JAAHGE010000647.1 GCA_010672635.1 Desertifilum sp. SIO1I2
AACCAATAAAAAAATTAGATCCAAAGAAGAACAAAAACGGATTCCTTCTCAATCTCGGACTAAAATTGTGGCTTTAACTGCAAGTGCTTTAATGGAAGATAAAGCTGCTATTTTTACAGCAGGATGCGATGATTTTATTTGCAAGCCTTTTCAAGAATATGAGATTTTTGATGCCTTGCACAAGCATTTAGGTGTCTCTTTTATTTATGAAGAGAGTGACAATCTGGATCGAGACGATTCTCCAGAAATCGAGAGTTTAGCTGCGTCTGATTTTGCTGATATCTCCTCAAGTTGGATTAAAAATTTCTCGCAAGCCTTAATAGAAGGAGATTTAGAGCAGCTTGTTGAGTTAGCAGAAGCTTTAAAAGCAACTCATGAAGGGTTAGCAAACGCTTTGTTCCCTTTAATTAATCAATATGAATTTGAAGAATTACTTACCCTGCTTCAAGCTGTAGAGACATCAAGCGAGAATGCCTCTACGCTTTAAGTATAAGGTTAACGATGGGCGATCAATTGCTGGCGTAAAGTCTCAGGATTGGCGAGTAATTCCGATTGCGCGATCGCAGTTTGTTCTTTTGTCGCCATCCACTTCAATTTTACCGTTTCGCTAGCGGCTTCCTCATCCCCTAAAATTAAACAGGCAACCGTCCCACTTTTATCGGCGCGGGCAAACTGTTTCTTAAACGCCGCCCCGCTTAAATCTAACTCCACCGAGAACCCCATTTTACGCAGCTTATTAGCAATTTGTAGCGACTGCATTTCCGCCACTTCTCCCCGCGAAACCAGGTAAAAATCAACAACTTTAGTGGGAGTTTGTTGAATTTGCTGCAACAAAATCATCAAGCGTTCTAAACCCATCGCCCAACCCACAGCAGGCGTTTGGGGGCCACCCAATTCTGCAACTAATCCATCGTAACGTCCGCCACCGCAAACCGTTGCTTGCGCCCCCAAATCATCCGATTGAATTTCAAAGGCGGTATGGGTGTAATAATCTAGCCCTCGGACTAAACGCGGATTAATTTGATAAGCAATGCCCAATTGAGTCAGGAGTTGCTGAACCTTCTCAAAATGACGCTTGGAGTAATCGCTGAGATAGTCTAACAAAATCGGTGCATTCTGGGTAATTTCTTGCGTCCGCTTGTCTTTGCTATCTAAAATCCTGAGAGGGTTTCGAGTTAAGCGATCTTGAGAATCCTCATCTAAATCATCTTTATAGGGCGTTAAATAGTCAATCAAAGCACTGCGATAGGCGGCGCGATCCTCTGGACTGCCCACCGAATTCAAGTCTAGTTTCAGGTGTTTTAAGCCCAACGCTTGTAAGATATGCGTGGCTAAAGCAATGACTTCTGCATCCGCACGGCTATCCGCACTCCCTAACACCTCAACGCCAAGTTGATGAAATTGCCGCTGGCGTCCAGCTTGGGGGCGTTCGTAGCGGAACATGGGGCCAGTGTACCAGAGGCGCTGCACGCCTTGGGTATGCAAGCCTTGTTCGATGTAAGAACGAACAACACCCGCCGTTCCTTCGGGGCGCAGGGTAATAGAATACTGCTTTTTGCCGCGACTGCTGAAGGTGTACATTTCCTTGCCAACCACATCGGTCGCTTCGCCAATTCCCCGCGCAAACAGTTCCGTTGCTTCAAAAATGGGGGTGCGAATTTCCTGATAGCTGGCGTTGGCTAGAATTTGGCGGGCTGTTGCTTCCACAAATTGCCAGTAGCTAACCTCCTCTGGCAAAATATCGCGCGTTCCGCGTAGTGCGTCAATAGCTCCCATTGCTGTTTAATCGTTAACTTTGTTGTAGCTAGCGTTCGAGTTCGAGAGATTCCCAAGCGCCATAGCGATCGCCATAATACGCTAAAATCTGCTCCACGCGCGATCGCGCTTCAGAAGAAAGGTTTTCGGGATATTCGATCCACACCCCTCCCACCTGGCTTTGACGGTATTCAAAAGTCTTGGAGGTTTGAGGTAACAAACCCGCCTGCACTCCCGTCACTTGGCGCAAATGTGCCGCAACTTCTCGGTATACCGCCAACGGTAACTGGGGACACGCAAAAACCTGGCGCGATGCCGGATGGCTAACCGCTTGCATCATCTCTTGATTCACAGCTTAAAAGTCCTCTGGGTGATTTTCCTGACTAACGGGTTGGGTAGAATGATCGGGTAACACGCAACAGTTCCACTGATCGATACAAACTTTCCCTTGCTGAAGCGCCCAAAGCACCAAGGCAGTCCGATTGCCTGTGGCGGTCTTGGTCAAAATATTACTGATATGGTTATCTACAGTCCGCTTGCTGATTTCCAGCTTTTCAGCAATGTTCTCATTGGTTAAGCCCGCCGCTACCAATTCGATGACTTGCAGTTCGCGATCTGAGAGGGTTATGGAAGATCCAGACTCGCCACCAGCCATAATTATTCACGTCTTTAGTATATCTACCTACTAATATCTTATAGGTAATCGCATCTGAAGTGGAAAAAGTCAATGATTGATAGGATTTTATTAAAGTTAAAAAAGCAATGGATTTGGGCATTCGTGTTGATTAGCTCTATTCTTTGTATGAATCTACCCGTTTTTGCTCAGGATTTACCCCAAGCCACAGGGGGTAAAGAACAGACAGTCCAGTCTTCCCAGACTCTCCGGCTCAATCTAGACGCCAGTACAATTCCTGCTGAGAAGGTGAGTCAGTTTGCCAAAGCCTATTTACAAGTCTTAGCATTAATCGAGGGTCAGCAAGCACAACTACACGCAGCGGAAACAGAAGTAGAGTTTCATCGCAAGGAACGTGAAATTCAAGACCAAGCGTTCGCAATTATTGAACAAGTTGGCTTAACCAAGTCAGAGTATCTTCAATTACTCAATCTAGCAAATATCGACCCAGAGTTTGGCGAACGAGTCGCCGTACAACTTCAAGAAATTAGCAACAAGTGAGTCTTTAGAAGAGGGTGGGGGGATGGGGGGATTTTTTAGTGCTGAGTGGGGGAAAGGAGTGCAATGCTCCAAGTTCCGAGTTCCGAGTGGGGAAAAGAGTGGAAAGTGCTGAGTGGGGGAGGAGTGCTGAGTTGATAGTTATCAAGTTTTCCTACCTTTTCT
>JAAHGE010000648.1 GCA_010672635.1 Desertifilum sp. SIO1I2
TAGTGTTTTTTGAGTAATTGTTTGTAGGAAAATAGACCGTATAAGGCTAGTGCGATCGCGCCGATTCCGTGATTGAGCCGTCGATGGTTGGGTAAGATTGAACCATGCATGGCATCATGAGCGGTAATGAATAAGCCTGTATAGAGGAAGGTTTGCCACGCGCAAGCGAGTATCGTCATCGGTAGGCTAATCTCAGAGAGATCGCAAGCCATTAAGTAAACGAGGCTAGTTGTCCAAATTCCTAAGATTGCCAGTGCAATCAGAAAACCTCCATAATTTTGACGAGTCTCTTCTAAGGTCTGTTCGGTAAATATTTCTAATAAAATAGATTGATTTGAGCTAGACTTATCCCGTTTATTGCTAATTTTGGGTATGGGATCTGTCAAGGTTTTGGCGGATTCTTTAATCATAAAATAATCAACTTAATAAGCGATCGCGGAAACTTTTCAAGCAGACAAGAAGAACTCTGGATACAAATTAGGAAGATGAATCTGTATCCAGAGACGGATGCTGTAAGCCGAATTGCTGCAATAGACAAACTGGAGAAAGCCTTAAGCACTACAGCCGTTAAATGCTGATGCCAAGTCTTTATTCAATTGACAAATGCTCTTCTATTGTTCTCAAAAAAATAAGGTCTTTAATCTCTCTTGAGAAATGTTCTAGAAAATCCCAAGTCAGAAGCAAATGTTACTACATCATGTAATCTTGAATTGACCCTGGAGTTTGCTCTTCGGAAGAACGGGCTGCATTAAAACCGGCTTGCTGTACTGCTTGTACGTATTTTAGGAGTTCGCTAGGTTTAAACTGCTCGCGGGAAGCATAATATCCAAACTGAGCCATAATGATTAGCTGAGTCAAGGATGATTGTTTGCTGGAAAGTCTGTTACTTGCGAAAAGCACTTAAACAAGTACACCTGGACAACGGATATTCAACTCGACGTTGCAACTTGCAACGTCGGGGATGAAGGATAAAAAGACTCCAGATTCTTGGGTTGAAGAACCGATGGAGGGTCAACTGAACGCACTTTCAGTCCATCAATTCAACTCAGATGTTCGCAAACCCCCATCGGAGATTGCAGCGCAGGAGAGTTCTGTGTGGGGGTAGAGAAGGATGTGGCGGGTAACAGGTTTTTAAGCGCAAAAAGCAGCGTGTAGAGTACCGCTTTTGTGCAACCTGCAATGAGAACGACTCGGAAGCCTAAATAGAAAACGGGTTGCAGGTTGTGCCCAAACCCCAAGCAAGCCGTTTTCTGGGTTTGCTTTCCTCATGTTGAATTCGGGTGTATCTTAGCTTCAGGCGATCGCGCTGGCGTGCGGTCTGGCAAAAATCATCCGTCCTGCTGAGGTTTGCAAAGCCCCGGTGACGACAACGCGCAGTTCAATCCCAATCTGATTTCCGGCGTCTTCTACCACAACCATTGTCCCATCATCTAGGTAGCCAACGCCTTGCTGAGGTTCGCGACCTTGTTTAATAATCTTCAGGTCGATGTTGTCTCCGGGCAAATATGCCGGTCGTATGGCTTGGGCGAGGTCGTTAATATTG
The DNA here is from genome assembly GCA_010672635.1 of Desertifilum sp. SIO1I2. Lineage (GTDB taxonomy): Bacteria > Cyanobacteriota > Cyanobacteriia > Cyanobacteriales > Desertifilaceae > Desertifilum. Next base: position 1,544 of record JAAHGE010000648.1, read on the forward strand.
AGTACCGGGACTTTTTGCAGGCTGGCGACTTTATTGAGGTTGTAGTCGTTGGTTAACAGGGTCGCGTTGATTTCTTGGGCGAGATGGACTAATTTGGCATCAACGGTGTGGATATCGTCGTAATCGGCGGGATGAATGGCGATCCGGTCGGGAAAGCTTTCTTTAATCCGATTAAGGATATCTAAACCCCGGCGTCCGCGTACTCGTTTTTGGTCGTTGGCGGCGTCGGCGACCATTTGCAGTTCTTGCAAAACAAATTGAGGAACAAGGATTTGTCCTTCAATAAAGCCTGTCGAGAGTAATTCTTCAAGGCGACCGTCGATAATGCAACTGGTATCGAGAATTTTGGTGGTTGCTGGTTTGAGGGTGCCTTCTGCAAGGAGCATGGTTTCAATGCTATGGGGGTTAATGAGGCGCAAGAAGGCGCGTCCGTGGCTATCGGCGAGGGATACCCCGGAAACGGCGAACATAATGCTCCCCAAAACGGCTGCAAGGGGTTTGATGAAGGCAAACTCGTGCGGGATTGGCAGCAGGAAGATCGGCGCTAACATAAGGTTCGCGACCAATAAACCGACGATTAAGCCGACTGAGCGGGTTAGAAGGACATCGACGGGCATTTGCCGCACTTGGGACTCAATTCGGCGATAGTAGGTTTGGGCAAATAGACCTATTGCACCGCCAATGAGGGCTGAAAATCCCGCAGTGACTGAGCGCAAGCCGTCTTGACTGGTTACTTGGTCGAGGGTACTGCTGGGCAATAGTTCGACGCCATAGTAACCGATCCCTAACCCTGCTAGGATGAATGAGATAATGATGACAGCATCAATCATGACTCTAAGATATGTATAAGGGATGATGAACGCGTGCAGGTGGGAAACACTGCCCCGTCGGTAAAATACGGTATTTTACCTAAAGGTTAGCTAAGGTTTATTATATCCTTACACGAGTTGACGCTCTGTATTGAGCGAGACTTCCCGTCCGCAAAAAGTCTTGCTTTTTTTGACTAAATGTGGTATGGAGATTTAGAATTTAGCGAAGGGACAGTTGCTCGATTTTCACCTGCACAATGAGAATATGTCCGTTTTAGCAAGATTGTGCGATCGCGCCCGTGAATTCCCCTCATTTTTTTAAGGTACTCCCCTGTCCAGTCAGCCGCAACATTTATCCCCGCCTAGCGCCGCGTATATTCATATTCCCTTTTGTCGCCGCCGCTGCTACTATTGCGATTTCCCGGTTTCGATTGTAGGCGATCGCGTTAGGGGCGAACAATCGGGAACCATCGTGGAATATGTCGCCCAACTTTGTCAGGAAATTACTACAAATTCTGTCTCTAGCACCCGGTTAAACACGGCCTTTTTTGGGGGAGGAACGCCATCCCTGCTATCGTCCAACCAAGTTAAAGAGATTCTAGCAACCCTCGATCGTCAGTTTGGGATTGCCAGCGATGCCGAAATTTCAATGGAAATCGATCCAGGCACCTTTAGCTTAGAGCAACTGCAAGGTTACGCACAAGCTGGAGTCAACCGGATCAGCTTTGGGGTAC
>JAAHGE010000649.1 GCA_010672635.1 Desertifilum sp. SIO1I2
TCAGAGAAAACTCAATTAGCAGAAAGTTTAGAAGTCGTTCAGGATAAGTTTAATCGATTAGAAGTTGCAGTTAATGCAGGTGCAGCCGCAGTTAATCAACTCGATCAACCCCTACTGGAAAAGCAAAGCCTGGAACGACAAATGAGCAACGCCGAATCTCAAATTCGGACAAAAAATGCTCAAATTCAGGCAATTCACCTAGAAATGGAAAAAGATTTATCGTATCAATTGGCTTTAGTGGAACAAAAAGTGGCTGCCACCCAAAAAGCTTTAGAACGCATTCAAGAAACAACCCAAGAAGTCACAAATGGAACTCGGCTAGCCGAACAACTTAAAGAAAACTTGCAGCGCGTTAAAGCCAAGCAGCAACATCTTCTATTAACTGCCAAAACTTCTGGTATTGTTATTACCGATCAATTGGATAAGTTACAATCTCAAAAACTCAATCCAGGGACTAAAATTTTAGAAATTGTAGACGATCAACAATTAACTGCAATTGTCCAAATCGATCAAGAAGATAAGCCTTTAGTGCAGCTAGGCGCAGATGTGAGATTTTTCCCCCGCGACTTAACCCTAGATCCGTATATTGCCAAGGTTGAAAGAATCGATCCGATCGTCAGAACTAATGAAACGGGTAAGCCTTATGTCAATGTTTATATTAACGTTGAAAATCGCGATCGCGGTTTGAAACCGGGCGAAACAGGCTTTGCTAAGATCGTCTCAGAACCCATGCCCATTTACCAAAAAACAGCGCGGGAACTCCGCAAACTCTTCCCGCGTGGCAAATGGCAGTCGCCCATTGGGATGTAGAAATCATCTAAAATTTGGCAGATACATTGCCTAACCTTACCCGTTAGGCTTTTTTTCTAGTTACACTCCTAACCCCTCCTGTGTGGGCGAAAACAAAAGTATAAGGTGCAGAATTTCCATCCGTTGACGCCCATTCTCCCTCCTGCCCTGTAAAGTTATATAAAGGAGGGCGACTATTAATGAATCAAACGACTTACACGCCACCTTGGTATTTACGAAATGGGTTGGCGCTAACCTTATATACTGCATTATGGGCTAGCCGAGACTGGGAGAAAACGACACCCCACCCAGAACCTCCCTATCAAGAAAAAATCTTTCAAGGTGCAGGGGATATCCCCATTTACGGTTGGGTGGCGATTCCCGACAATCCCCGCGCTACGATTGTGGGAACCTATGGAATCACAGGCACTTTAGAAAATCAGTGGTATTTGCGCCTCCTCGGTCGCAAAGCCTTTGCCTTGGGGTATGCTGTTGTCTTATTTGACTGGCGGGCGCATGGGAAAACGGCGCAACTCTCCCCTACCCTTACTTCTGATGGTTTAGATGAGGGAGAAGATTTTGTCTTGATTGCAGCCCAAGCTAAGGCGATGGGATGTCCGTCAAAATTCTGGTTTACGGGCTATTCCCTGGGGGGACAACTGGCGCTATGGGGCGTTAAAGCGGGACAAACCCTATCAGAGAAAGCGCTAGAACTTGGACTCACCGATGCGGATATGGGGGGAGGCGCAGTGATTTGTCCGAGTTTGGATTCTACTCGTTCCCTATCCTATTTAGTCAAGCATCCTTTGGGGCGATATTTAGAAAAGGCGATCGCCAAAAACCTGAAACTCCTCGCCCAAGAAATCCATCACTACCACCCGGATAGCATCTCCTTAGAAGCCATTGAACGCACCAACAGCATCTGGGGATTCGACCATGAGTTAGTCATCGAACGCCTGGGTTTCCCCAGCGTAGAGGCGTATTATGACGCCAGTAGCGCCCTGAATATTCTGCCCCACCTCAGAAAACCCACTCTGATTCTCTATGCTGAAGATGACCCAATGTTTGACCCTAGCCTCGTTCCTGAATTGCAGCAAATTTGCACCCAGAATCGCCAGATTGACTTAATTTCGACCCCCTACGGCGGTCATGTGGGCCATTTTAGTAGTTTAGCCGGTCAGAAACGATCGGGAGACGGCGATCGCTGGTGGGCTTGGAACCGAATTTTAGATTGGTTAGGAGAATTGAACCGTCAATGCTAGAAAAACTCAGAATTGATAGCTGGATTCAGTAAAGTTAGGACAGACTCAACGCCTCAAAGGATGAGACTTACTCAGTTTTAACTCAGCACGCTGCTTCGCACGCCTGACCGCGCAACAGCACTCAGCACTCAGCACTTTGATCGGTTCGGTTTTCCACAAGCAATGGTGACTTTTCCACAGTTTTTCTATCGTTTTCCACACCAACATCAAGAAAACGTTAAAGAAACTTCAACAAAGCACAATCTGGATTAAGAAAACGATTGGGGTATCGGTCAGAAAGTCTTCGACAAGACATTTACCCCAATCGAGTTTAGAACTTCTCAAGCCAATGACTTATTCCCATTCAATGGTTCCAGGCGGCTTCGAGGTGACATCATAAACCACCCGATTCACGCCCCGAACTTCATTCACAATCCGGTTAGAAATGGCTTCTAATAAATCATAGGAAACCCTTGACCAGTCTGCGGTCATGCCATCTTCACTCGATACCAAACGCAAGACAATGGGGTAAGCATAGGTGCGTTGATCCCCCATGACGCCAACGCTGCGAATCGGTAAAAGTACCGCAAAGGCTTGCCAAAAATCGTGATAAATGCCGCGTTCTTTGATTTCTTGGCGAACAATAAAATCGGCTTCCCGCAAAATTTCTAAGCGTTCGTCAGTGACTTCTCCCAAAATCCGAATTGCTAAACCGGGACCGGGGAAGGGATGGCGCTGGACAATTTCTTCGGGTAAACCAATTGAACGACCGAGTTTGCGAACCTCATCTTTAAATAATTTGCGGAGGGGTTCGACTAATTTAAACCGCAAATCTTTGGGAAGTCCGCCGACATTGTGGTGACTTTTAATTTTCACCGCGACGCGTTCCCCGGTTTGGGGATCGACGTTGGTATCGGCGGATTCAATCACGTCAGGATATAGGGTTCCTTGAGCGAGATAATCAAAGGGGCCGAGGCGTTTGGATTCTTCTTCAAAAACGCGAATAAACTCGTGACCGATCCGCTTGCGTTTCTCTTCGGGATCGGTGATT
>JAAHGE010000065.1 GCA_010672635.1 Desertifilum sp. SIO1I2
TGGCTTGGGAAGTTGGAAGGCTTTGCGCTTGGATAACTTCTGCTGAGGGAGATGTAGGAGTTTCAGAAGAAGTTACTCTATCTGAAGTCTCTGTAATGGGAGTGGGTTGTGGAGTTGGAAGGCTTTGCGCTTGGATAACTTCTGCTGAGGGAGATGTAGGAGTTTCAGAAGAAGTTACTCTATCTGAAGTTTCTGTAATGGGAGTGGGTTGTGGAGTTGGAAGGCTTTGCGCTTGGATAACTTCTGGGGAACTCACAGTTTCTACCGAGGGTATAGAACCCGCAGTATCTAAAGATGGTGAAGGCTGGATGTCTTCTGGAGAAACCCAGTTGTCGGATAGGGTTGAACGTTGTATTGCTTCGGAAGCGTTAACGCCTGTAGCTTGCGTTACCTGTGAAGTCTCGGAAGTAGATGTAGGTTGGATATCTCGTAGAGGTGCGATCGCTTCCGGTAAATTTAAGGAAGACTTCGCTGTATTAGGGGAGGTTGGAGGCTGACTTGGCGAGGCACTTTCTTGAATTGACGATTGAACGGTAGAGTCTTCTAAAGGTGTTGTTTCAGAAAACTCTTCAGGGTAGGTGTGAGTTTGCACAAATGGACTTTCAGCGTTTGTCTCTCTTCGCGGTTGGATATCGGGAGAAACTGACTGAGGTTCGACAACCCCTTGAGGCGATGGGGAAGTATCGGGTTGCGTGGCGAAGGTTTGAAGCGTCTCTTGGGGGGGAAGTACAGGATTTTCGCTTTTGGCTTGAATCAAGTTGGGGTGAGATAATCCTGGGGGTTGAATATCGCTTTTCTGGGATAAGGGTTCGCTTTCAGCATTGGGGGAGAGTTGAGACTGTGAAGTCTGCGAAACCTGTGAGGGGGATGAATTTTCAGCTAGGGGTATCCCTTCATTGGAGTTGGGTTCCGTGCGTGCTAATGCGGTTTGAGTTGGGAAAAAATTAGCAACTGGGGGAGAGGCTGAAGCAGGGGAGGTTTGAGTTTCGGCGATATCGCTATTCGGTGAAAGCGGTTCTGTCGTTTCGGAAAAGGTTTGCAGGTTGGCAGGCGTTGGGGATGGACGAGCGCGAGGAAAGAAGGGAGAATCGTTAAAGTCAACCTCTGGTAGAGGAAACTCAGGCATGGCTTGAGCAAAAAAGAGGGAGGGATTTAGGACGTTTAGCGATCGCACTCCCAATGGCACAATAAATTGAGGTTGAATCCAGTTTTGTCCTAATGCTGGCGATGGCAATAGGGGATGCTTGAGTCCCAATGGCTCTACAATTGAACTGGGTTGAAGGTTGAGGGAATCTGCCATCCGTTTAACCGATTAATAACTGGAAAAATAACCCTGGCTATCTCGTCCGTTACTATGAAGATATGCACCTCCGCCTCGGCTGTTCCGTTGGTCAAATCCTGCGTTCATGACTTTAAGACCTTCGTAGGCTAGGGTGAGTTCTTCAATCGCCACTGTGTTAGAATTGGCCTGCAATGAGGGAGCCTTCCAACCTACGGGAACGGCACCAATTAACGTCCAACATTGCATGGTTTCCCCAGCCTGATTAAAGATGAGGATATTAACATTGCGCCGCATCGCCCGGTCAGAAGATTGAGTTCTGGCTGGCTGAATATCAAGGCTTTCTTGTTGACGGAGTTGGCGAGTGTCGAGGGGTCGGTCTACCAGTTGTACTAAAATTTTGCTAATCCAATCGATAAATACTAGGTCGTTGGTTAAACCGCGCTTGAGGGTGACATCAGAAAATTCGGATTGACCTAAAATAATCCGTTGTTGGTCGTTAACGCCGCCTTCTTGATAGCGTTCGTATTTGATTTTGACGCCCAAGCCTTGACATTCGCTAAACGAAGCGGTAATTTGACTTTCAATTTCCACGTAAAAGCGATTAGCCGTTACGTAGTTGAGAGCCTGAATCTCTCTGCCATTGACATCTCGCTGGCTGTTTTGCGTGTTGCCATTGTTGTTTTGAATGATTCTACCCGTCATCGGCTTGCTCCTTATCTATCGACCGTTGCGTTCCTGTTGCATTCGCAGATCGTCGCGCATCAGTTGGTAGACGCGATCGGCAAGCATTCGCAGTAAAATCGGATCGCGCAGTACCGTATCGGCGGTTTGCGCGATCGCTTCTATTTCTCCTTGGGTACAGGTTCGCTGTACAATTGCAGGCGCGCCATAGCCAGCCGGCCCAGCTACGTCATGAATCGGCTTTAATGGGGGTGGATAATTCAGCACGCTGGCGTTGCTGAAGTCTGCTGAATGGGCGGAAGCGGAGTTGCTCATTATTCAAGGCTTAAAGCTCAATTCTACTTTAGCGATTTGACACTCGATCGGGATTAGCCAAAGGTCGAAAGGCAAAGCTGGGGGAACCTACCCCGCGAGACTTAGACTCTAGGTGCTTGAAGCAATTTCCCTAGCTTCTCTAAAAACCTCACTCAAGATTGAGGACAATTGAGCGATAAATCGGGGTTCATAGAAAGTAAGGGTTTCAACTCCAAAAGGTAGCTATGAATTCGATTAAGTTAAGACTGCTCGGTGGAGGTAGACTGGGATATCGCCAACTGATCCGGTTTTCTACGGTTGAGCTAGCAAACGGCATTTTAATTGTAGACTGTCCCCTGCGAGATGATGCGATCGCGCTTCGCCAACAGTTTGCTGAAGATTTATCCAAAATTGCCTCTCGACTCAAGGTTATCCAAGCAATTGAAATTCGGGGAAATGGGGAAACGCTATACAGTGCGATTCAGTTGCACGGTTAATTGAGGCCGATCGAGTTTTTCTCCCACGCGTCTGGCGAAGGGGAAAGTTGCGATCGCAATATTTGAGTAAATTCTCGGGCACTTTTCTCTTGTTGCGGTGAATGAGGGAAATTCCGAATATTTGCTCATTCATTGCGATCGCTCTAGCCCGATTGTAGTCTTGCAAGTCCATTTTTCAGGCGATCGCATCCCTAATTTTTAGAATATTCTTTTTAGACCGTAAATTAAATTGTATAACTAGCACGCCAATTGCGCTGCGTCAAGGGTAATATCAGCGAATTCATCATCTATTTAAAGTCTTGGCAAAAAACACCGGCTATCTTTATCAAAGCTTTATAAAACAAGCCTTTGAGGCAAAATTAAACATCGCTTTACGCCTCTGAAAATTTTCTCTCAAAGTAGTTTAAAGATGTAATCAAGAAAAATCTCGCAACCCGAAAATATACGGTTTTGATTTCCCGGTTTACTAAGCGAACATGAAGACAAGCCCAGAAACTGAATTGTCAATCGGGATGCTTCAAAATCGCATAACTGTAAACCTTAGAAACTGGGACTCATGAACGTAATGCAAACTCAAGATTTTCCATTCACTCTATCCAACCTCACCGACACAATCTGTTTTTGACTCGGCAATCGGGAGAACGAGAATTGCCAGCCAATGAATTGAGCAACAATCCCCTGAACTTTTGAAAAAATTCACGCGCATCATACCACGTCGGGGAATTGTTGACCCTCTTGATACCCTTCAAATTGCGCCAATCATTACAGGTCTTGCATTAAAGAACCGACCTGTAAATTAACGCCAAAACTTAGACCGCCATCGGTCTTAACTTAAACCCTTTTGCTGCTTCAGTTTAACTCAACTCATCGTGCGATTGAGGAGCTTGAGTTATCCTAACAAATTTCCTTTAGCCATCCCTAGCAAAATGCTGAATTAAAACCGATCGTCCTTTTCATTAATTCTGCAATTGCTTAATAACGCCTGCGTTTAACAGTTTGAATTCAGACTGTTCGGAACCCTGCTGCGCGTTTTTATCCGGCTAACCTAACCCGCATTGAAACAAGGAAAAATAGTGATGTTTGAATCATTGATTCCAGAAACCGGAAACGGACTTATTCCTGCTGCAACCGCAGAACTCACCCCACAAGATCCCAACTTTGTTGCAGATAACCTCGTTTCCCAACCCAGCGCCTATCAACCGCCAACGGTAGGTACCGAACTCCTGCCCACACCCGCCAGCATTGGCATTATTGATACCGGATTCAATCATTGGACGAGTGCAGATCGTCCAGACTTAACGATTGGCAGCGATTGGGTAGACAGCGATCGCGATCCCTTTGTCTCCCAAGATACCCTCACCCACGGTAGCGCGATCGCCCACACCATTGGCAACACCGCCAGCCTGTGGATCGGTCGTGCCGTCGATCCCGCCGGAGGGAACTGGGCCGCCTCCTTAGTCGAATATACCAACCAAGCACAGGCCAGCGGACAAAAAGCGATCGCCAACCTCAGCTTTGAACTCCGCACCCCCCAAGGCGAAATCCGAACCGAACTCACCCCCGAAGAACGCACCGCCTTGCAATACGCCCAAGAACGCGGCGTTTTGATCGTCGTCGCCGCCGGTCACTCCGAAACCCCCTCCGCCCTAGCCGCCACCGCTGAATTCTCCAACATCATCGCCGTCGGCGCACTCTCCCCCACCGGAAACACCGCCGCCGACTACTCCACCCCAGGCGTTGACCTCCTCGCCCCCAGTCTCAACGCCGAACTCGGCATCGAAGGCACCAGCATCGCCACCGCCAACGTTAGCCGCGCCGCCGCCACCCTGTGGAACGCCAACCCCGAACTCAGCGCCAGCCAAATTGCAGAACTCCTCAAACAAACCGCCACAGACCTGAACGAACCCGGCCCGGATGCCTTAACCGGATACGGTGCATTAAACCTCAACAAAGCCGCAGAAGTCGCCAGCTTCACCACCCCCGACGGTAGCGCCACCGGCACCTTCGTCACCCTCACCCCCGAACAACTCGGCCTCCTCAGCGCCAAACTCAACACCTCTCCCCTCGCCGGAACCGGAAAATTTGAAATCCAAAACGGCAAAATCTACGACCCCAACGGTCGCGAATTCATCGCCAAAGGCGTTAACCTCAACGGCCCTGGGTTTGGCTGGCCCGGAAACCCCATTAGCTACTCCGATCAAATCGTCAACACCTGGAAATTTAACGCCATCCGCCTCAACATCCAAGAATTGCAACCCTCTCAATATCAGTACGCAGAGAACGGTAGCGTGCGAGATATCATTAACCACTACACCAGCAAAGGCGTAGTTGTGATGATCGAACCCCACGAAAATACCGGCGGCTGGTTTGAAGGTCGGCAACTCGATCAACTCGTCAACTGGCACCGCCAACTCGCCTCCGAGTATAAAAATAATCCCTACGTCTGGTTTAACGTCTCCAACGAACCGGGCGGAACCGACTCTTGGGATAAGTCCAAATGGGTGAACCAAAATACTAAAGTCGTTGACGCCATTCGCGGCGCAGGTAACAACAACATCATCGTGCTAGACGATGTATTTTGGGGCCAAGGTCGCGGCAGTTGGGGCAGCGACAAACCCTTCAGCAAAGAAGCCAGCGCCATTACCTCTAGCCAAAACCCCTTTAAACAGCAAAAAAATATCCTCTTCTCCGTTCACCTCTACGACCAATGGGTCGGTGCGAGCAAGCAACTGGCGGACTATTTTACTGAAGTCCAAGCCCAAAAACTGCCCATCGTCCTCGGTGAATACGGTTCAATGGGTGACGGCACCTTCCAAGGGGTTGTTCAAGATGGCCTAAAAATTGCTCAAGACAAAGAAATTGGGCGCTTTGCCTGGAGTTGGTGGGGGGGCGACCATTTTGACTTCACCAAAACTGGGAACGGCAGTAACGGCGGCGGACAACACACTCAACTCAGCAATGGCAACCCCACGAATTTAAGCTGGTTCGGTCAGCAAGTTTGGGCCGATAACCGTCGCAGCGAGAACTTAGAGATGATGGGCAATATTGCACCGACACCGACACCGACACCGACACCCGCACCCACCTCTGGCTTCAGCGTTCCCCAACCCACTGCAATACCGGGCGGTTTCAGAGTCCAGGCCGAAAATTACAGTCATGCCTACGATCTCACCGCACAAAATGAAGGCGGACAATATCGTAGCGATCGCGGCGTCGATATTCAAACAACCAGCGATAGCGGCGGCGGTCATAACGTGGGCTGGATTAAAAAGGGTGAATGGCTAGAATACGACATTAACGTGCCAACAACCGGAAGCTACAAACTCTCTGCCAGAGTTGCCTCGAATGCGACGGGCACTAAATCTCTCCGGTTCGCCTCTACCAGCGGTCAAACCCTGGGACAACCTTTAAGTTTCACCGATGCTAGCGGTTGGCAAAGTTGGCGCAATGTTGAAACCACCGCTACCCTACAAGCTGGTACCCAAAAGATCCGCGTCTATGCAGAAAGCAACTCTTTCAACTTCAACTATTTTGAGATCGTCGCGGCCAGTGCAACCCCCACTCCTACCCCTACCCCTGCACCTCGTTCTACCATCCAAGTTGAAGCGGAAAATATGAAGCTAACTCACTATCTCCCAGAAACCAATTGGCAAGCTGCTGGTAATAAGGTGATTGCGCTGCTCAACAGTGGTTCCAATACGGGCGAAGCGTCTTATACTTGGTCGGGGCCGAGCGGACGGTATAAAGTGATGGCAGCCTATGTCGATGAAAATGACGGTGTATCGGAGTTAAGTCTTTCGGTCGGCAATAGCAGCAAAACCTGGAAAGCCGATGCAAATACTAGCCGCATTGAGGAACGGGAAATCTTCGGCGATATCTCCCTGTCTTCGGGAACTCCAGTCACCTTTAAAGGCAGTCGCAATTTAGAAGAATATGCCCGCTTAGACTACCTGAAATTTGTCCCCGTCTAAGTCCTTTTTGAAGGATGAAAGCCGCCCTGTAATAGGGCGCTTTCCATTGGGAAGAAAAGTGCTGCGATCGCGCTTTTGGAGTCGCGAACCTGTCTCGCGTGATGCCATTGAACTGGATGGGGCTGATTGACTGACGCTCCCTGCTGAAAGTAGGTTATGAGGTTAGTATTAGCCAGGGTTGGGTTGAGGTATGAAACCCAACCTTGTCTCTTGATGGTCAGTCAACCAGTGTATGGGGTCATCGCCTTGGGTCGTTTAAAAATCAAAAACCCGTAACCATATCCCGGCGTATAGTTCATGGTCACGAGTTCCCAGCCTTGTTCCCCCAAAACGTTGAGATAGTCGCTGATATCGGCATTGGTTTTGCGGTCTTGGCGATCGCTAAAATCGGGTAAGCTCAGACCTTGAGGTCGAAGATCGCCAGCACTGTAATCAATTCGCAGCAAGAAATATTCCCACTTCAGCATGGCGATCCTCCAAGCGATCGAAGACTATTCAACTTGAATGCGGGCTAAGGAAGCATTCTTATAGTAGTGCAAGAGAATCTGTTGATAGTTGTAACCGCGTCTGGCGAGTCCGTTCGCGCCGTATTGGCTCATTCCCAGACCGTGACCAAACCCGCGTCCGCTAATTTGGAATCTGACTCCTCCGGCGTTATCTTTAGATTGACCGGCATTAAGCGTTCTGACTTCAAATAAGGTACTTCTGAGGTCCAAAGCCGAGCGGAGTGCATTGCCACTCACCACTTTTTGTCCAGCATCGCCGATAATCCGCATAGTGACAACTCGACCTTGAGGCGTTTTCCGTTCCGGGGTCATCGAACGGATCGTTCCCACGCCGCCAATGCGGTTGCTGAGTTCGTCTTGGGTAAAGGTTTTCTCCCACTGATAAACGGGTGCTTCTTGATCGAAGTCAGGAACGGCCCGTAAATAGGGAAGCGGTTGCGTCCAGATATCTTCAACGTTCTCGGTATGACCGCCAGAGGAGGAATGAAACACCGCTTCAATGACGCGACCTTCGTAAGCCAGCACTTGTCCGGCGGTTTCGTTAACGGCCTGTTGGGTGCTGGTATATTCGTCTTCTACGCCTTGATAAACCTGCCAAGCAGTGGTATCACCCACATCAAACAGTTCGTTGCGGGTTTTTTCGCGCTGGTGGAGGGCATAGGAACGGGCGGCCACAGCTTGGGCTTTTAAGGCTTCTAGGGGCCAACTGGGGGGCATTTCGCCCCCCAAGACGCTGTAGAGGTACTTTTCTAAATCGACGTAGTTAACAGCCGTGACGCCTTTAGGAGTGGCCGCTAATAGAGTGCGTCCGCGATACCAGCGATCGCCAATCCACACTAACCCGTCTCCTGTGGGTTCGATCCAGATGCGGCTGGCTCTCCAATTGCCGATCGCAATATTACCGCCATTGACTTGAGCGGAAAACCCATCCATTGCGGCAATTTGACCTAACACCTGACCGCTATCATCGCGGACGATCGCATTAGTCGAACTGCCGACTTTCAGTTGGGATACATCTTCTTTAATCGCCACCCGCAATTCAACTTGCTCGTTCGCAAACGCGGGTTGGGCAATGGCGATCGCCCAGAATACGGGAAGACCCAAGGCAATTTTTCCAAGACCTGCCAAAGGTTTGAGAGAGGTTAACCAGGAACTTGAGGAGCGTCCGGATTTCATTGTTGCTATTTTCCTCACAGGAGAATGATAGGGAACAGGGGGGCTTGACCGGAACCAAAGATTGCATTTTGCAAACCGTCGTCTAATATAGACCAATTTGCAGATAAAATTTTCATCTTTGTTCAGATTTTTTGGGACTGTTTTCTAGGGTAAGAGGTTTCAAGGGTCAATTTTTGCGAGTCTCCGTTTTACCAGAGTCCCGTGTAACATTAGGATTGAGAGGTTCAGTGCTGACTAGAGGTGATTGGAGCGCGTGCAGATTACATTTCTAGGAACGAGTTCCGGCGTCCCGACGCGATCGCGTAATGTTTCGGCGATCGCCTTTCGCTTACCCCAAAAAGCAGAAGTTTGGCTTTTTGACTGCGGCGAAGGCACCCAACACCAGTTTCAACGCAGCGAACTCAAAGTCAGTCAACTGCGACGCATCTTCATCACCCACATGCACGGCGACCATATTTTTGGCTTAATGGGATTGCTGGCCAGTTGCGGGTTAGCCGGAAATGTCGAACGCATTGATATCTACGGCCCGCCCAAACTCAATGAATACCTCACCAGCAGTTCTCGCTATTCGCAAACCCATTTTTCCTATCCGATCAAAGTCCACACCGTCGTTCCCGGTACCGTCTACGAAGATGACGAATTTATCGTCAGATGCGCCCCCCTCAAACATCGCGTTCCCGCCTTTGGCTATCGCGTAGAAGAAAAAGACCGGGCGGGACACTTTAAAGTGGAAAAAGCCAAAGCATTAGGCATTCCCCCCGGTCCGCTATACGGTCAACTCAAGCGTGGCGAATGGGTAACGCTACCCGACGGACGCAAAATTAACGGCGCGACCTTATGCGGTCCCCTACAACCCGGTCGCAAGTTTGCCTACTGCACGGATACAATTTTCTGCGATAGCGCGGTGGAACTGGCCCAAGGGGTCGATCTGCTGATCCACGAAGCCACCTTTGCCCATCAAGACGCTCAACTGGCTTACGATCGCCTGCACTCAACCTCCACAATGGCGGCTCAAGTTGCACTGGCTGCCCAGGTCAAGCAATTAATGATGACCCATTTCAGCCCGCGTTATGCACCGGGAAATTCCTTACAACTCGACGATCTCTTAGCCGAAGCGCAAGCCATCTTTCCTAACACCCAGATGGCCCGCGACTTCCTCACCTACGAAGTTCCTCGCGATGGGGCGGAGTCGGAAAATTAATGGTGCATCAAGTTTTAACCGTTGATGTTTTAGTGGTTGGGGGCGGAACCGGAGGCACGGCGGCGGCGATTCAAGCGGCGAGGTGCGGCGTCAAAACTGCTTTGGTGAGCGAGTTTCCCTGGTTGGGAGGGATGCTCACCTCGGCGGGGGTTTCGGTTCCTGACGGGAACGAACTCAACGCCTTGCAAACAGGGTTGTGGGGCGCGTTTTTGCGAGAATTGCAGCAGCGCCAACCGGGAGGACTCGATTGGAGTTGGGTGAGTTTTTTTAGCTTCGATCCGCGTTTGGGGGCGGAGATTTTCGCCGAATGGGTCGCCGCCTTACCCAATCTGCACTGGATTTGCGGACAAGCGCCCCAGGAAGTCAAACAACAGGGCGATCGCATTGTGGGCGTTCGCTTTGAGGATTGGCTGATTAACGCCCAAATGACCTTAGATGCCACGGAACTCGGAGATGTTCTAGCTTTAGCAGAAATTCCCCACCGCTGGGGATGGGAATATCAATCGGAATTTAACGAACCCAGCGCCCCCATTGGCCCTACTGCCCTGACCCAACGCTATCCGGTACAAGTCCCCACCTGGGTCTTCCTATTACAAGATTATGGGGAAGGCAATTGCGCCCCCAAAATTCCGGCTTCTGGACTGGATCGTTCTGAGCATTTTAGGGGCGCTTGGGATAATTATGGCCCAGAGCGCTTTCTGAGTTACGGCCGCCTCCCCGACGGGCGGATGATGATCAATTGGCCGATTCGCGGGAATGATTACGGGGAAGGGGTGGGGCGGTTAGTTGAGTCGCCGAGTGCTGCCCAACAGTTTCGCCGCGAAGCCTACGGGCATTCCCTCGGTTTTGCCCATTGGATACAACAGCACCTCGGATCGCGCTATGGTTTGGCGGAACATAGTTTCCCCCATTCCCCCTTAAAATCGCCTGTACAGCCGATTCATTCTGGATTCGCGCTCCATCCTTATTACCGGGAAAGTCGTCGCTTGCAGGGCTTAGGAACGGTGACAGAGAACGAGATTTTGCCGCTGACTGGGGGACGGGTGGCGACGTTACCCGCTAACGGTCGAGGGGAAGTGAGCGCGATCGCGATCGGTAACTATGCCAACGATCATCATTATCCCAGTGGCGATTATCCCCTCGCCCCAAAATCGATTCGCTGGGGCGGGCGGTGGACGGGAACGCCGTTTGCAATTCCCTACGAGGCGCTGATTCCCCAAGCGATGGATGGGTTACTGGCTTGTGAAAAGAATATTTCTGTTTCGCATATTGCCAATGGGGCAACTCGCTTGCAACCCGTGGTCTTAAATACCGGTCAGGCGGCGGGGATGGCGGCGGCGCTGTGCGTTCAGCAAGGCTGTCAGCCGCGAGAGTTGTCGGTGCGCGGGCTGCAAGAGGCGCTGTTAACAGATGCGATCGCTCCCGCTGCGGTTATCCCTTTATATAACTTACCGCCCAACCATCCCCGCTGGCTCGATTGGCAGCGATATTACTTAGCTTCGCCCGAACAATATCCCCCCGATGGCAATTGTCCAGATTGGGATTTACCTGTATCTCAATCTCCGCACTCCTATTCGGGTCTTTTTCAGCGCCACGATGCCCAAACTTATACGATTTGTCTGGATTCATCTGCGGAAACTTGGAAGTTGGTAACGCTGGATGCCCAAGTGGATCGCCAACTACAAGCTTATGGCGATCGCCAACCCATTCACCTCTGGGGGCGGTTCAATTCAGCAGGAAATTGGTTGTTGGTAGAAAAAATAGGCGATCGCAATTTAGATAAAATTGCAATTTAATTTTGTCCTGATTCGCGAGAAGAGCATACGTAACAGGAAGTAAGAACTCTGCGACAGATATCTTCCATGCGTATCCCTACCTCTGTCATCTCGATTAACTTACTGGTTGTTGCTTTACTCGCTAGCGCCCCCGAACTTGGCTTTAGCTCTGCTCGTTTTGTTAAATTTACCACATCTCCCCACCTGTTCTCCGATACCGAGTCGGCCGGTCAAACTGACGATCATCGGGGAAGCGGTCGCTTGGGGCAAATTCAGTTGACGAATTTGACTATCCCTCGCGGTTAATTTATCCATCAAGATTGACTGATTCTATCAGCTCTGGATAGTTTTTCTAGGGCTGATTTTCCCTGAGTTGAAGAAAATCTGAGCAAATTTCTAGAAAATTTTGCCGAATCATCTCCCGAATCGGCGGGTTACTCGCGAATACAAGCGCCGATCTGTTCGGATAGAGTGTGCCATTTTTTGTACTGACACTGAGTCGAGTAACAACAACCGATCCCAATGATACATTCTGAACAACTTGAGGTTTCATCCGCATCTAATTCGGGGTTGTTTCGTTGCCCTATTGGGGAGAAAGTAACAAACATTACCTTTAATAGACCAGCTTCTGGTCATTTATCTCTACTTTTTTCGTCAAAAAGGTGGAGAAAATTTATACTTAATGTGAGTGGATGTTACATGCGAACTGTAGTCTATAATCTAGCGTGAGATAGCTAGGTTAAATTAGTGAACAACTCGCTAGCGTCTGTGAATCTTGTAGAACTGGTATGCGATTGCCCAAAAAACATGACAAATGACCTAGATCTGATCAAACGCCTTAGCCCTAGTGCAATGGATCAGATCATGCTGTATCTGGCCTTTAGCGCAATGCGAACCAGCGGGCATAGGCATGGTGCCTTTCTAGATGCAGCAGCAACCGCCGCAAAATGTGCCATATATATGACCTACCTGGAACAAGGTCAAAACCTCCGGATGACTGGGCACCTTCATCATATTGAACCGAAACGGGTGAAGGTCATCGTGGAGGAGGTTCGGCAAGCGCTCACAGAAGGTAAGTTGTTGAAGATGCTCGGTTCCCAAGAGCCGCGCTATCTGATTCAGTTACCTTATGTTTGGTTAGAGCATTACCCCTGGTATCCGGGTCGATCCCGCATTCCGGGAACCAGTCTAACATCAGAAGAAAAACGGCAAATTGAACAGAAACTTCCTGATTTCTTGCCAGATGCTCAATTAGTCAACTCTTTTCAATTTATGGAGCTAATTGAGTTTTTGCACGCTCGCGCTCAGGAAGATTTGCCCCCAGAACGCCGGATGCCTTTGAGCGAAGCCTTAGCCGAACATATTAAGCGTCGTTTGCTCTATTCTGGTACGGTGACTCGGATTGATTCCCCTTGGGGAATGCCGTTTTACGCTCTGACTCGCTCCACTTATTCCCCTTCGGATGACGAAGAGCGCACCTATGTCATGGTGGAAGATACGGCTCGCTATTTTCAACTCATGCGCGATTGGGCTGAAAAACAACCCAAGGTGATGCGCGTTCTTGAAGAACTTGATATTCCTCCCGAACGACTCGAACAGGCTCTCGATGAGTTAGATGAGGTGATCCGTCACTGGGCGGATCGATACCACCAAGCTGGGGGCGAACCGATGGTGGTTCAAATGGTATTCGGTCCCAAAACAGATTAAAGTACAATCTATTCAAACTGGGGGAGCGATCGCTCCCTTTATTTTGGGCGAACTGCTCTTAGCAGGCAAAATCCCCAAAGCTTTTTAGAAGAAGCGCGAACTTGTCGGGAGGGGATCGTTGCGCCTACATTCAAAAGAGATCGATTAGCACTTCTTCGATTCAAGCTGGAAAACGTGTTAATTGATACAGATTTTTCCCTAAATTCTTGAGCATCTTAGAAGTTGGGCTGCAAGTTGTCGCGACAGAGGTTTGATTTTGAACTTGCACTTTCCAACTCCAGTTGCTGTCTTTTTGCACGGGAAACAAACAAAAGCAAATTTAATTTGAATAACGTTAAGGGTTGATAAGAACTATTGAAGTTTTGTAGCACTCCTACCCAACCAGATGAAGCGAGTTACAGTTC
>JAAHGE010000650.1 GCA_010672635.1 Desertifilum sp. SIO1I2
TCTTCTCCTTGGTTAATTGCATCCATCAGATAGATTCTGCCCCGTGGCGAATCCATTTCTTTACCCATGACGCGATAACTCGGACAGGTGGAGAGACAAAAACCGCAGTGAACGCAGCTATCGATGAGTTTTTGCGGGGGGGGATTTTGCGGGTCAAAACCCGATAAATGCGGATTTTGCGCTAAAAATTGGCTTTCTTTGGCAGGAATGCCAGTGGAGGGTTGAGAAGTTTGCATTAGATCGGGGATTAATTATACAGAGGACTTTGAGTTTAAATTCCGCCGACAAAACGACCCGGACTTAATAAATGGGTGGGGTCAAATTGCTGCTTGAGTCGGCGCATGGGTTCTAAGGCGTTGCCAGAGTAACCCCAGATATCCAGTTTTTGCTTGAATTCGATGGGGGCTTCTAAAACCGTGAGGAAGCCTTGATGGGCTTCGAGATGCGATCGCACCTGTTGGACGATCTGCGGATCGCTAGTATCCAGCCGCAGTTTGCCTAAGCCAGAACGCGCGTGAATCGTTGCAGTGGCAGGAAATTGAGCCAAAAAAGACATGAATGGCACGGCTTGAGTGGGTCTAATTCCTATTTTGCAGAGAATTCCACTATTCGCCATGCGATCTCGTAATTGTTGCCATAAACGATCCTCAAAGGTTCCCGTGTAGAGATCGGCCTCTAGAGATCGGCTTGTGGCCAGTTCTAGCAGTTGAGTTGATTGCTGTTTGACGGCTTCGGGAATGCTTTGAAAGCGGACAATGAGTTTGAGCGAATGCTCGTTCTCGGACACTAAATCTAGGACAGTAGGGGTTAGGGCTGATTTTAGGAGGATTCGCGTGACTTGCTCAATGGCTTCGGGACTTCCTTGTAAAACGCCCGTTTCCGATTCATTGGGCCAAGGGTAAAGGCGAAAGGTAAGTTGCGTTAAGATGCCCAAGGTGCCGTAGGAACCCGTTAGCAGCTTCATCAGGTCGTATCCTGCAACATTTTTGACAACGCGTCCCCCGGCTTTGGCGATCTGACCATCGCTGCGAACAAACGAAAGACCAATCAGGCGATCGCGAACGCCTCCATAGGCTTGTCGCCAGCTTCCCGTATCGGCGGTGGCGACAATTCCCCCCAAGGTGGCGGTTTCCGGATAGGTTGGATCGAAGGCAATAAATTGTTTGGCTTGGTGCAAGCGTTCTTGCAGTGCGGCAAATGACATTCCGGCTTCTACCGTTACGGTTAGATCGCCAATGGCATGATCGATTAAGCGGTTGAGGCGCTGCGTGCTGAGGACGAGATCTACTCCTTGAGCAAATCCCCCCCAATGTAGTTTACTCCCTTGACCGCAGGGAAGAACGCGCCAGTTTTCCTGGTGGGCGAGTTGCATCACTTCGCTCAGTTCGGCCGGCGTGCGCGGGTAAACAATACACTGGGGTAAGGATTCTGGTTGAGTTGCCTGTTGAATTTGGAATTGCCAAATCGGGGATGCCTCGGAAAAGGGAACAACCCCATCCGTACTAACGAGGGATTCAAGTTGAGGTGCGATCGCCTTCACGCTACTTACCCTTAGAATGTGAGCATCATCACCCATACGGGTTTAGGGAGGGCCGTGCATTGTGAACTACGCACTGTTCAAGAAATTATGAACCCTCAGCAAAAATCTACATTAGCATTAATCTTGCTCTTGGTTGCCAGCGTTGCAGGGAATTGGTTGAGCTTACCCGTTTTTTATGGGATTGATTTCCTATTTGGTAGTATTGCGGTTTTGCTGGTGTTTCAGCTTTATGGAATGCGGTGGGGAACGCTAGCCGCAGCCATCGCCAGCCTGCAAACCTATTGGATGTGGAATCATGCCTATGGGGGGATTATCTTTTTTGTAGAAGCGGTGCTAGTGGGCTTTATGTGTCGGCGGCGTCGTGCCAATCTGGTTTTAGTGGATGGGATTTACTGGTTGCTGTTGGGAATGCCAATGTGCTGGGTTTTGTACCGCATGGCGTTGGATATTCCCGAAATTCCGACGACGACGATCGCTCTCAAGCAAGGGATTAATGGGGTTTTCAATGCCCTGGTTGTCAGTTTAATTTTAACGCATGTTCCTTTACCCACCTGGGTAGGACGCCCCCAAAGGCGCTATCAGCTTTCGCTGCAACAGTTACTGTTTAATCTGTTGGTCGCCTTTGTGTTTTTTCCCTGCCTGACGGTGATGGCCATTTACAATTGGCAAGCGGTTTATCAGATTGAAGTTGATATTCAGGATAATTTGAACTTTACGGCTTCTGAACTGGTTTCAAGTTTGCAACAACGCCAGCAGTTGAGAGTGAATTCCTTAACAGAATTAGGGCGCACGGCTCAAACGGTAAATATGCAGCCTAATGTGCTGTTGCAACAACAAACTCAGTTTTTGCAACGAATTTTCACAAGCCTGCAAACGGTGGCAATCCAGGATAGGAGCGATCGCACGATTGCAATCTCAACCGATGCTCAGTCTCCTACCGATTTAAATACGATTTTCTCAGAACTGACTTGCTCTAGCGCGACATTTAGCGATCGCCAAGCTTGGATCTCGGATGGCTACCGCAATTCGCAAAATGAACCGAGTTTGGGGTTAATTGTCCCAATCTTACTTCCCGATGGAGATGGAGCGATCGGTTGTATTGTCAGTGAGGTGAATTTAAATATTTTTAGTCAGGTTTTCCCTAGCCATACCAATGCGGGTTATCTGCGCTTGCTGTTGCTCGATCGGCGCGATCGCATTTTAGCGACAACTGAAGCAACCGGAATCTTACAGCAATACGAATATCCCCCTTTTAACCAACGGGTTCTCTTGGATGGAGAAAATGAAAATGGAGAAGTTTTCCGCTGGATGCCTGACGATCCCAACTTACCAGCACTGACGCGATGGCAGCGCTCTGTCTATACCTTACAACAAACTTTGGAACCTAATTTACCTTGGCAGTTGGTCATTGATATTGCTGCCTTGCCCTACATTACCCAACTTCAAAGTCAATATATTCAAAATTTAACGACTGCTCACCCAGCTTGCTAAAACAAATGCTAAGACAGCAACGAGGATGAGAATCG
>JAAHGE010000651.1 GCA_010672635.1 Desertifilum sp. SIO1I2
GTAAGCGATCGTCCCGTCTGGGTTATGCCATCGATCTTCTAAGGATTGAAAAGATTCACCCTGTAAGGCTCTTTGATAAAGCGGCTGCCATTTTGCCTGAAGTTCTGGACGAATCTCATCAATGCGTAAGCCGATCGCAGAAGCGCGTTGAATGCCAGACTCCAATAGCCATTTTTGACTGTGAGCAATGTAGCGTTTTTGCTCGTCTAAAAGCGCGATCGCAATTGGAGCCTGAGCAATAATGGTTTGAAGCAGGGTCAATTCAGATGCACGAAGATCGGTTTCCTCCCATCCAACTGAACCCAGATTTAACTCCACTCCTACCCATTCGCGCAGCTTGCCATCCGCCTCTAAAATCGGTCTAGCACTAGACCGCATCAGGCAGTATTCCCCATTGGCTTGTCGAACGCGGCGCTCAAACTGAAACGGAGTTCTCTGTAAGACTGCGGTTTGCCATTGTTCGAGAGTGCGATCGCGATCGTCTGGATGAATTGCACTTAACCATCCCCACTCCTTCAACGCTTCGTAGGGTTGTCCTGTCAAAGCACTCCATTGGGGTTGTTCTTGAAGCATTTCCCCCGTAGGAGAGGCAACCCAAGCAGTTGCACCCACTGCTTCTAACCAGGCTTCGCAGCGATTGGGAGAACAAAAGTCTCTAGATCGATCTTCTAACAGCAGGAGTTGCCTGTGTTGCAGCCGTTGCTTGCCGTACAAGACTCCAGCTAGCAAAATCGGCAAGCTATAGGGAACCCAGGCTAACCATCCGGGAAAGGAAACCATTTCTAACCCAGCCAAAGATCCCATAACTGGCGGCAACAACCTATCTATGGCCGTTAAGGGGAGAGAAGCAAATAGCATGGACACTCTCGTATTCAATAACAAACTGCGAATCGTTACGGAGCTAGGCGGCAGAAAATACGCAGTCTTCTCTGCTAGGAAGAATTGTGGCGAGATTGCCACTGAATAAGTTAGCGTTAGTTTCCGCTTGGGTCTGCATTCAGCAAATCAGGAAACGTTAAGCTACAAGCGCGATCGCTCGGGGAAACGAACCAGTTAATACTGTTCTATAAAGAATTAACCCCTAGTTCCCTTATCATTCCCCAGTTCAAAACAAACAATCCTCGCTCTTAAACAAAAAGCAATCCTAGGTTTCCCTAGAATTGCTTTGTCCAATGAGCTTTACTCAACAAAATCCATGTGACTAGGCAATTGCTGCCATTTTCACATCATTATTTGCTAGAAGTTGTTGCAGTTCTTCTGCATCCACCGTTTCCTTTTCAATCAGCATATTTGCCAACAGGTCAAGGACGTGACGGTTATTGGTTAAAACAGACTTAGCTCGGCGGTAGGCTTGTTCGACCAGGTTGCGAACCTCATCATCAATGGCTGCGGCAGTTTCTTCAGAGAAATCGCGCTCTGCGGCAATATCGCGACCGAGGAACATGTTACCTTGCTGGCGACCTAGAGCAACCGGGCCGAGGCGATCGCTCATCCCGAAGCGAGTCACCATTTGTCGCGCCACTCTAGCCACCTGTTGCAGGTCATTGGAAGCACCCGTTGTCACTTCCTCTTCCCCAAAGACGATCTCTTCCGCAATCCGACCTCCTAAAGCCACCGCCATCTGATTTTGCAGGTAAGAACGAGAATATAACCCAGAGTCCATCCGTTCTTCGCTCGGCGTAAACCAGGTTAACCCGCCAGCGCGACCGCGTGGAATAATGCTAATTTTCTGTACGGGGTCGTAATCTGGCATCAGCGCCCCAATTAAAGCATGACCCGCTTCGTGATAAGCCACTAACGTCTTGCGTTTTTCGCTCATCACCCGGTCTTTCTTCTCTGGGCCGGCTAAAACGCGATCGATCGCGTCATTAATCTCATCCATTGAAATTTCGGTGAGATTGCGCCGCGCGGCTAAAATAGCCGCTTCGTTTAATAGGTTAGACAGGTCTGCACCTGTAAAACCTGGCGTCCGACGGGCAATTTTTTCTAAATCTACGTCCTTCGCTAAGGTTTTACCGCGAGCGTGAACGTTGAGGATTTCTAAACGACCGCTGTAATCTGGACGATCGACCACAACTTGACGGTCAAAACGACCCGGACGTAGCAGCGCTGCATCCAAAACGTCAGGACGGTTAGTTGCAGCAATAATGATAATCCCAGTATTGCCTTCAAAACCATCCATTTCCGTCAGAAGTTGGTTAAGGGTTTGTTCGCGTTCGTCGTTTCCTCCCCCTAAACCGGCACCCCGTTGGCGACCTACAGCGTCAATTTCATCGATAAAAACGATACAAGGAGCATTGGCTTTAGCTTGCTCGAACAGGTCGCGGACGCGAGAAGCACCCACCCCAACGAACATTTCTACAAACTCAGAACCTGAAATGGAGAAGAACGGAACGCCAGCTTCACCCGCAACGGCACGAGCTAATAAGGTTTTTCCAGTTCCCGGAGGCCCAACCAACAACACACCTTTGGGGATTTTTGCGCCAACTGCGGTAAAGCGGTCGGCATTTTTCAAGAAGTCTACGACTTCGCTGAGTTCAAGTTTGGCTTGCTCAATTCCCGCAACATCGCCAAAGGTGACTTGGGTTTGGGGTTCCATCTGGACTCTGGCTTTGGATTTGCCAAAGTTCATGGCTTGAGAGCCTGGACCGTTCTGAGCGCGACGGAGTAAGAAGAATAAACCGATTACTAATAAAATCGGAACAAATAAACCACTTAACGCCCGCAACCATACCCCGTCATCGCTTTGCGGGAGTACAGCAATATCAACATTATTTTGAGTCAGGATATTGAGGAGGTCAGGGTCGTTCGGCAGATTGACCATGACTTTTGCCCCGTCTTGAGCCGTCACAAGCGCTCTGGTGCGATCGGCACTTAAGCTTACTCTTTCGACACGATTTTGTTCAACTTCCTGTATTAATCGGCTGTAGCGCCATGTTTCTCTGGCTTGAGGCTGTCTATCAAATAAAGCCGTTGCTAATGCAATAACAACGATCGCCAGCAGGGCGTACAGTCCCGCGTTTCTCCACCGTTTAAGCCGGTGAATAAACGGTGGAA
>JAAHGE010000652.1 GCA_010672635.1 Desertifilum sp. SIO1I2
GCCTCACAAGCGAACCAGGCAAACGCAGCGGTAAACCCGGCATCAGGGCAATGAGGGTTGCGGTTTAGGATGTGCTATCCTATCTCGCTTGTGAGGCGATCGCGATCTAGTCATAAGATAGATTTCCGACGACTTGCAGCCTGTGGGGGTGGGTGCTTGCGGAACTTTTTAGGAAAATGGCGTATCCAAGATTAATAAAACCTCACACTTCTGCTGGAGTGTATCTGCAATGATTCGGCGAATTGTTAGTTTAACTTCACTGATTTTACTTTTCCAAGGGCTGCCTGTTTTTAGCCAAGCGCTGCCCAGAACCCAGGAAAATCTAGACCCCATCGCCCAAGTCACTGCGGCGAACTTTATGTCTAACTTTCCGGATGGTAATTTCTATCCAGAACGTACCATTTCCCGTGCAGAACTGGCTTCAATTTTAGTCAGAGTGTTTCGCCTGGATGTGCGCCAACCCACTCGTACAGAACCCCTGACGCTTACCGATGTGCCTACCACCCACTGGGCGTATAACGATATCCGCACCGCCATCCAAACTGGGATGATGACGGGTTATCGAGAAGGACAATTCTTCCCCAACCAACGGGTAACGCGGGCGGAAGCCTTTTCAATTATTGCTCAGGGGTACGGCGTGTTTCAGTTCCCCGATGAAAATATCCGGAATTTACTCTCTCGCTATCCCGACTCTAACGATATTCCCAGTTGGGCGAGAAAATCGATGGCAACTGCCCTCTATGAAGGATTTGTCAATACCGATGGCAATAGCCGCATTCGCCCCCAAGATCCAATGACGCGGGGGGATATGGCTTACGCGCTGAGTCAATATCTGGCGCGTCAAGAACGCCCTGCGACTATTCCCTGGAACGATGATGCGAATGTAAGTTCATTTCTCCCTTAAACTGAACAACCCCAGAAACTGGGCTTGGCGAACAACCCGGTTTCTAAATTTTTGCCAAAGTACGCTACCCTCAAAAAAGTGATTGAGGGGAATGGACAGCATGGCAGAAAATACAGAGATTTTGAATTGGATTGCAGGTGGGTTAGCCATTGTCATTTTCATTGGGGGGATGTTGATGATGTTCACCACCGTCTTTACCACCAAGCGTTAAGCCGCACGGGGGCGCGTTCCTAACACAGCGATCGCCACTCCGGTTAAAATCGCGATCGCCCCTATCCCTACCCCCACCGAGGGCAATTCTTTAAAAATTAAATACCCCAACAAACTCGCACTCACGGGTTCGAGCAAAATGGCTAGGGTGACAAGCGTCGGTGAAATCCAGCGTACCGCCCAATTGCAACTGGTATGCCCAATGGCTTGCGACACTAACGCCATCAAGAAGATATAAACATACACCATCAGGGGATAGCCTGCGTAACTTGTCCCCCAAATTAAAGGTAAAGGCAACAATACCAACGCCGCCGCGCTATAGGCGACTGCGACATAACTGCCTACCCCCATTCCTTGACGCTGCGCTTCTCGCCCCAATAGAAAGTAGCAACTTGCAGCCCAAGCCCCCACTAACGCCAAACCATCGCCCAGTAACGGGTTCGTATAGCTTTCAGCGGCTTCCACTGTCCCCAAAGCAATTAAAATACTACCCAAAAGCGCGATCGCAATTCCCAAAATCGTCTGTTTGGTAGGGGTTTCCTGCCACCACCACCAAGAAATCAGCGCTACCCAAACCGGGTTTGTGGTTACTAACGTGGTAGAAGCGGCAATAGAGGTATAGGATAGCGAACTAATCCACATGGCAAAATGCACCGCTAGCGATCCACCTGCTGCGATCGCATACAACCAAGCGCGGCGAGAAGGTTGCAAGCGCCTCACTCCCCGCCACGCCGGGAGCAAAATCAGCGAAGCCAGCGTCAAGCGTAGTGCGGCGACAACCAGGCTAAACCCAACCCCTTGAACCCCAGCCGCCGCCATCGACAGGCGAATAAAAATTGCTGCGGTTGACACCGCAAAAACGCCAATCGTTAAAATTACAACGACTTGCCAAATCTGAGGTTTGCTAGAACTGTCAGCGTCCATTAAATCTAAAATCTCAAAGTATTTAACTGGTCTTGCAGTCGAATCTTTGCCACGATAGATGAAAGATCATCTAAGCTACAAGCAGCAAACCCCCTGTTGTATCCTTCATTATTTCTCTGAGACGGTACTGTGCCAAAACAGATTTCTTTACTCTCTCTTTTGATTGTAGGTAGTTTATGGAGCGTGGCTGAACCCGTGGCTGCACAGGTGCTAGTGCCGCACATGGTGCAGATCGATGCAGCCGAACTCGAACGTCGAGGCTTGCGTTTGGTTGAGGAAGCAGCTCAACTGGCGCAATTTCAGCAATACGATCATGCTTTAGCCCGTGCTAAGTTAGCCTCTCAGTTACTACCCGAAAGTCCCCAAGTTTGGTTTCTCCTGGGCGGCTTGCACCTCCAAGCCAACGAACTCGATCCGGGCGTAGCCGCGCTACAACGCGCGAAAACCCTAGATCCAGAGAACGCCCTGATTTTATTTGCCCTTGGTTCCGCCCATTTTCAGAAAGCCCAGTATACAGATGCGGCTGAGTTTTTAGAAGCAGGCTTAAAAATTCAACCCACTCAAATTCCTGCCTTATTTGATTTGGGTAATACCTATTACAAACTCGATCGCTTCAGGGAAGCGATCGCCGCTTATGAAAAAGCGATCGCCCAAGACAGCAAATTCTGGCCGGCCATCAATAATATGGGTCTGGTGAAATACGAACAAGGCGACATTGACGCCGCCGTAGACTACTGGCAACAAGCCGCAGAACTCGATGAAGAGGCTGCCGAACCCATGCTAGCGATCGCAGTAGCACTCTATGCTCAAGGCGATCGCGAACAAGGGTTAAAATTAGGCGAAACGGCCTTAGAACTCGATCCGCGCTACGCCAATATTGACTTCCTCGTGGAAAATCTTTGGGGCGATCGCCTCATCTCTGCCACTCGCAGATTCCTAGAAACGCCGAGAATGCAAGAAATTCTCGCTAGGGTTGAAGCCCAATAAACCCGGCGGAAGAAGAGGATGGGGGGA
>JAAHGE010000653.1 GCA_010672635.1 Desertifilum sp. SIO1I2
TCCTTGTACTTACATGGTTCGCTCCTCAAAAGCACAGACTAAAACTCCTCCTTTGGCTAATGGCGATCGCCTATCGCGTCATGAATTTGAACGTCGCTATGCTGCTTCCCCCATCCCCAAAGCCGAATTAATTGAAGGAGTCGTTTACGTGGCATCTCCCCTTCGTTTTGAAAGTCATGCAGAACCCCACGGTTATCTGATTACTTGGTTGGGCGTGTACCGAGCCGCTACGATAGGAGTGAGGCTCGGCATTGAACCCACGATCCGCCTCGATGAAGATAACGAACCGCAGCCGGATGGGGTTTTGTTGCTCCCGGCTCAGGTTGGTGGCAAAGCTCGTTTAAGCGAAGATGACTATATAGAAGGCGCGCCTGAGTTAGTGGTGGAAATTGCGGCGAGTAGCGTGGCGCTGGATCTGCACGCCAAGAAAAACGCATATCGGCGCAATGGGGTACAGGAATATCTAGTTTGGCGAATTTTTGAAAACCAGATAGATTGGTTCAGTTTACAGCAGGGCGAGTATGTTCCCTTAGCAGCCGATTCGAGTGGCATTGTTAAAAGTCAAGTGTTTCCCGGCTTGTGGCTGGCTGTACCCGCTTTGCTGCAAGGAGAGATGGCGCAGGTACTGGCCACTTTACAAGCAGGGTTAAACTCTAGCGAACATCAAGCCTTTGTCCAGCAACTACGGGGATAAGTTGATAGGCTCTCAAACTGAGATTCTACTTAACGTCGCTGGCGTTGGCGGAATTGGCGGAGAGGTTGAGTATTTTCGTCAATGGTTCGCAGATGTTGTTTGAGTTGAGCGATATTAGCTTCTCGTCCGCCATAGCGCCAATGGATATAAGCTTGGGTTATGCCATCAAGCGCATTAGCGACTTCGATAGAGAGGCGATCGCGCCAGACGCTAGCATATTCCAAAGGTGTCTGCGCGGGATGCTTGGGGTAGCCTTGCTGCTTGAGCGTTCCTAGCATCTGCTGGTAGAGGCGTTCGACTGGAGGAAGTTTGGCTAACTGACGCTGGTGTCGCCATGCTAAAAACCGCGTTCCCCCTAGCCAAGCCAGGAATGCAAGTGCAACGATTAGCATTAGAGCCGTAAATAACCCCACCCAACCGCTGAGTAAAAGCCGCCACAACCCACCTAAGATGCGAGCGAAGAATAGCGCGATCGCACTTAACACTTGGGTAACAATATTCCGCATGGGAGTCGGTAGCCAACCCGCCACCCAATTCCAAAACTGACGCAATACTGTAAAGCTTTGGTAATCTTCCACCGACGGGGGAATCACTTCATGGCCCGGAATGGGGTCAAACGCAAACCAGCCATACTGCGGGAAAAACACTTCCGTCATGGCATGGGCATCGGTATTGCGAACGATGTAGTAGCCTGTAAACGGGTTAAACTCCCCGGAACCAAACCCCACGACTAAACGCGATGGAATCCCAATCGAGCGTAGCATCACCGTGAGGGTGGTGGAAAAATGATCGACATAGCCGCCTCGGTAGCGGAAGAGAAACACGCTGGCTAGGTCATCTGTTTCGCTAAAAAAGGGTAACTCTGGCAGAACGCTGAAATTTTGTTTGAGATATTGAGCCAAATAGAGCGCCTGTTCGTAGGGCGAATCCAGCGGACGTTCTGAATTTTCTAAAATTTCTAAGGTAAACTCGCGGATATCGGCGGCAACTGTTTCCGGAATCTGCAAGTAATAGTCGCGGATGCGCCGAGGATATTCTGTAGAAGCTTCTCGTAGTTGGGTGCGATCGCGATAGGGAACGTCAGAAATTACCGTATAGGTTAGCCCTTCTAATAAGCCTAATGGCGATCGCAACGCCCCTTCCGTATCCACAGACACCTGTCGCGTTGGAAAATAGAGTTCTTTCGGTTGAGCCAAAGCCGGAATAATATTAGGCAACTCGGAAACAACCGTATAGGTTTGCACCACTTCCTGGCGTCTGGCTAAAGTCGGTTGGCGCGGTAAATGAAACTGATACGACCAGGTGGGTCGATCGATTACCGCTGAATCCTCGCGAGACAACTCCCACCCTTGACCCGTGTAACGGTCGAAAGCCAAAACGCGCCAAAATCCCTCCGCCTGCGAGCGAATTCGCAAGACGACAGTCGGTGTCATCGCGCCCCGCAAATTTTGATTAATCTGGGTATTAAAGCCGTAATAAAACGTTGGATCGATTGCACCCGGCCCCGTTTCGGGACTATCTCCCCCATCTTCTCCCGTCCCATCGCGTTCTCCCCGTCCTTGACGCACATAACCGGGATTGCTGACAGAACGGCTATCTTCATCAAACTCGCGATCCGCCATTTGCTCCGGTATCGTCACGGGCAAAGTACGTAATTGATAACCCGGAAGGCGCGGTAACGAGGCAAAAATCGCCAACCCCAACCCCAATGTCACTAACAACAGGAAAGCAAACTGCTTGGCAGAGAGGACTGTTTTTAATGGACTAATGGCTTTGAGAGGTTGCCACTTCCAGCGGGTTCCCGAACGACTTGGAGTTTGAGCGCTCAATCCCAAACGCGAGCGATAATCTAAAACTAAGGCAGGTAAAGCAATTCCTAAAAATAAAAGTAATAATGGCGCAAAGGCTAAAGTTTGGCTGAGGGTGGCAGCAACGCCGAGCAGAATAATCCCGATGACCATCGAGTATCCTAAGTCAGCACGCCGGGGTAAATCAAAGCTATGCAGAACTTGCAGGAGAATCAATAATTCTGCTAAAACCAGCCGCGTATCATTGAGTTGCTGGAACAGATTGCCAAAAAATAAAAACAGCGCCCCCAGCATTCCGATCGCGATCAGAAACTTGGCGGGAATATTGCGATCGCGCCGACGATACCAACTCCAGGTTGCCCCGGCAATACTCAAGGGTACAGCCCAAAAGCTCATCTGAGTTTCAGCCGCCAAATCAGTGGCAATAATGCCCACAATCACCAGCGCTTGCACTAAAACTCGCTATAATCCCATCATCAATCGCCTGCGGGGACGCACGTCGGTTCCAGTAACCGAAGAGTCGATTTTATTGCGAGTTTTAG
>JAAHGE010000654.1 GCA_010672635.1 Desertifilum sp. SIO1I2
AAGAATCTGGCTAACCGTTAGCGCAAGAGATTGATGTTGGCGGCTTTTAAACATTATCTTTCCTCTGGGTGTAAGAGCCTTGAGCATTGCATTGAAAGCTTCAGTATTGACAAAAGTTTCGTTAATAAAAACATAGAAATCTGTTTGGAGTTCTTCGTTGCTTTCTCCACTATAGAGAGTTACATCTAAAAATCCATAGGCTTTAAGGATTTTCTGAGTTAACTGAGAAATGCGATTATCGCCATAAATTAACCCTTTTTCGGTCGATTGGATATTTGCTTTCAGCACTGCAAGAGAAGCCGCTAGGGGTTCCGTATAAGCTCCCGCTTTGAAGTCTACCGCTTCAGGTAACAAATAAACATTAGAAGCCGGAACTGTAATATACTCCGCAAATGCGCCTTGACGATGAATCCCCAGAAAAGAACTATTTTGACAATAGGCTTCTTTTCCACTCAAGCATAGACTGCATTGAGCGCAGGGAATTTGAGGATTGACCGTCACCCGGTTTCCAGGTTGCAAGTTTCTAACATTTTTGCCAACTTCTTGAATTATTCCTGAAAACTCATGCCCCAAAATTAGCGGATTGAGCGATTGAATTTTGCCTTCAGCAACATAAATATCTGTTCGACACAAGCCTGCTATTTTAACCTGGATTAGAACTTCGTTTTCGGAAGTTAGTTGAGCTTTGGGAAGGGATTGAACAGAAACTTCAGGCCCGTCCTTGACCAGTGCTTTCATATACTTTTTCAGTGCATGTGTCTTTTGAACAGTCATTTTTGTTTAATTTGACCGATTGCAAAAACATCATACCGCGACTCTCAAAGGAGCAAAGTCCGCTTAATTTTAAATTTAACTGACCTGCAATCTATGAAATTGCTAAAGAGGCGCTGGTGGCATTTTTTGCTAAAAGCTCTGTCATGGCTTCATTGGGTAGAGGCGGACTAAAGTAGTAGCCTTGAATCTCGTGACAACCTTGGGCTTTGATATATTCGCACTGTTCTGCGGTTTCTACGCCTTCGGCTGTAATATTTAATTGAAGGCTTTTGGCAAGGGTGATAATGGCGTTGGTGACGGCGGCATTATGGGCGTTAGAAACGACATCTCGCACGAAGGAGCGATCGATTTTTAACGTATCGATAGGAAAGCTTTTTAAGTAGTTCAAAGAAGAGTATCCGGTTCCAAAGTCATCGAGGGCAAGCTTAATTCCCAGTTCTCGAAATTTTTGGAGTTTGAGAATGGACTGTTGCACGTTGTCCATCATCAGGCTTTCGGTGACTTCTAATTCTAAGTCTTGAGGCTGGACTTGGGTTTCTTCTAAGATGCTGGTAATACGTTCTACTAAATTTGGCTGGGCAAGTTGACGGGCTGATAGGTTAACGGCCATGCGTAAAGGGGGTAAGCCCGCTTGTCGCCAAAGGCGATGCTGAGTGCAGGCGGTTTGCAACACCCATTCGCCAATGGGGACAATTAAGCCGTTGGCTTCGGCGATGGGAATAAATTTGGCTGGAGAAATAGCTCCTAACTCGCGACTGTTCCAGCGTAGTAGGGCCTCAACGCTGACAATTTTACCGCTGTGACTTTCAATTCGAGGTTGATAGTGTAGTTGGAGTTCGTTACGCTCTAGCGCTCGACTCAGGTGGCTTTCTAGCGTCAGCCGTTCTTGTAACTGAGCGTTCATCTGAGCGGAGTAAAATTGGTAGCTATTCGGGGTATGTCGGTGGGCTGCATCAACGGCGGTATGGGCGTTTTGGACGAGTTGCTCAATGGTTCGACCATCATCGGGGCAGATGGCGATCCCTAGGCTGGTGAGGGGATGAACCGGACTGCCATTGAGGATGATGGGTAAGACAAGCTGAGACAGGAGAGACTGACAAAAGGCGATCGCCTCTTCTGGGGTGGCGATATTGCTGAGGGCGATCGCAAATTCATCATCGCTGATGCGACATAGGAGATCGAGGTTGTTGAGGCTGGAAGTGAGTTGATGAGCAATGGCTTTGAGGAATTGGTTTCCGGCTTCGCTTCCGAGGGCGTTGTTGATTTCTCGCAGGTTATTGATCTTCAAAACCATGACGGCTAAGAGTTGCTCTTTAGATTGCGATCGCACCAAGATTTGTTGCAGGCGATCGATAAATAAGGCGCGGTTGGGTAAATTTACGATCGGATCGTAGTAGGTGAGATGTTCGATCGCGCTATCTAGTTTTTCGATCGTCCGAACGGTATCCGCCATTAATGTTCCCGCTTCGTCGGTGTAGTGGGTGGGAAGATGCGGCAGTTGTTTGTGGTTGAGGTAAGCTCTTTGGGCTAAATAGGTCAAAATGATCGGGGCGAGCAGTTGATGCAATGCATAGATGGTTAACCCCGTTCCAATTAAGGTGGCAACCAAGGCAATTCCTAAAACCCAAGCTGTCATTTCCCAGGAGAAGGAATTAACAACTATGAAGTAAAATAGTAACGCCAACAGGGGAACGTGAGTTCCTAAAAAAGCGACGCTCAAGATTTTGATTTTATAGCTTTTAAGATAAGAAAATTTAGAGAGAAATGCGTACAATTTTAATTGCTGTGCGATGTTCTTCATAAAGCACTTGAGTAAGGTTAGCGATGGGACAGACAGAGACTTAGAGAAAGATGGGCTGCCAGAAGCACACGCTTCACTTTCAAGTTGAGCGTTCTCTTGATGGGTAAAGTTTTTTTGAAGGGGTGAATAGGTGAACCCCTAATGCTCAATCTACGTCTTTAAATTACCGCCTGAAACCCGTAAAAACACGTAATTTATATACGGAGATTAGCAGGATAAATATCAAAATCTTGCCAAATTTTAGTACCTTTATTTGTAACTTAATGTAAAATAGCTTTTAATCTATTCAGTTACAGATCGGCTGAAGGAAACTCAGATAGATTCGGAACAATAGTCTTCAACTCTTCTTCTAAAGTTGCCTTGTAAGCACCATAACTTGTCCTCTTAATCATTTTAAAAACTCTAAATATACCTCAAGATAGATAGACATCCTTGCGATTATTCGTAGTTAGCGAGAAAG
>JAAHGE010000655.1 GCA_010672635.1 Desertifilum sp. SIO1I2
TGAGTTTTCCAAAGCTGGTGCAACTCAGTTTGGTAGCGGTTGGGCTTGGTTAGTCTTAGAAAATGGCACCCTCAAAGTGACCAAAACCCTGAACGCAGAGAACCCCCTGCACAACGGGCAAACCCCCTTGTTAACGATGGATGTGTGGGAACACGCTTATTACTTGGATTACCAAAACAAGCGCCCCGACTACATTTCCACCTTCATCGACAGTCTAATTAACTGGGATTTCGTGGCGTCTAACTACTCCGCCGCCGCTTAAGTTTAACCCCTAAATCATTTAATCTCAACAGCCGCGATCGCTCGCGGCTGTTTTTAGTGCTGAGTGGGGAAAAGAGTGCAAAGTTCCGAGTTCCGAGTCACAAGAGAGTGCTGAGTCGGTTCTGAGTTCTGAGTGAGAAGAAAGTGCTGAGTTGATAGTCATCAAGTCTTCCTATCTTTTCTTCCCCCACCTCCCCATCCTCTTTACCCCAACCCCTAACTCCCAACTCCCAACTCCCAACTCCCTTCTTCCCCCCATCCCCCCAACTCCTAACTCCCAACTCCCAATTAAGAACGGCGAATATTAAAACAACACCAATCTTGACGCCGCCAGAGGGTAGCGACGATCCAGCCATGTTGTTCGAGAGTATCTGCAACGGGCTTGGCTTGTTCTAGGAGAATACCGCTGAGGATACCCCAGGTTGTGGGTTTGGCGATCGCATCGAGTTGCGGCGTCAGATCGATAATCACCTCTGCCAAAATATTACACAAAATCCCATCAACCGGGCCTTGGCTCATTTCTAGCAAGCGTTCTACACTACCCGTCTCAATCTTTAAAACATCGGAGCGAACCTGATTCAGTCTACGATTGCTATGGGCCGAACGCACAGCTAACGGATCGGTATCCACTGCATACACCTGACGCGCCCCTAGGAGAATTGCCCCAATCGATAGAATACCCGAACCGCAACCCACATCTGCGATCGCAATATCCGTAGACGCCCCATATCCCAGGCGCATTTCCAGCGCTTCTAAACACAATTGGGTAGTCGGATGCGCCCCCGTACCAAAGGCTACCCCCGGATCGAGGCGCAATACCAGCCGATCTGTATTTTCGGGTATCGGTAGCCAAGCGGGGTTAACCAAAAAGCGATCGCCAATTTCTTGCGGGTTCCAATATTGCTTCCAACTCGACGCCCAATCTTCCTCATCAATCAGCGTCCACTGCACCGCCGGTAAAGTATAACCCATCGCCAGCGCATCTTGACGCAACCACAACGCCAAAGCCGACAAATCTAAAAGCTGGGCTTGTTCCTGGGGTAGATAAGCACAAACTAAACTCGCATTCCCCTTCACCTCGCTGTAGGTTCCCTTACAGCCAAAAGATTCTAAGCGCCAGAAGATTAAATCTTCTAGCACCGGTTCGCCAAGAATCTGAATTTCCCACCAATGATTTGCCAAAAAACACAGCCCTCAATCTTCCTCTTGCGGGTTATTTTACAGGCAATTGGGGAAAAGAGGGTGGGGAGATGGGGAGATGGGGGGATGGGGGGGAAGAAGGGAATTGGGAGTTGGGAGTTGGGGGCTGGGGGAAGAATGGGTAAATACTGACTGACTACCACACTTCTCGGAACTCGGAACTCGGAACTTTGCACTCTCTTCCCACTCAGCACACTGCTTCGCACGCCTGACCGCGCAACAGCACTGTTTTCCCCACTCGGAACTCGGAACACCGCTACTTGGCGTGCAAGCTACGGAACTTTGCACTCCTTTCCCCCCATCTTCACTCAGCACTCAGCACTCAGCACTCAGCACTTCAGTTAGAGCGTTACCGTATAAGCATCGCGGATACCGGGCACCTTGAGGATTTCTGCCAGAATGCCTTCTGGTAAAGGATCGTCAATGCTTAAAACCATCACCGCATCGCCGCGCACAATCTTGCGTCCCACTTGCATACTGGCAATATTGACATTAAAACTGCCTAACAGCGAGCCAATTTTACCAATAATCCCCGGCATATCGCGGTGACGGGTAAACACCATATAGCGGTTGGGGGGAACGTTAATGGGGAATTCATCCACATCAGTGATCCGAATTTCGCCATCGCCTAATAAAGCCCCAGTCACAGAATGCTGACCGAGGGTACCCTTCGCCTCTAGGTGCAGAGAACCCATATAATCCTGACGGGCAGAGTCGCGAGTTTCTACCACGCGAATTCCCCGTTCTTTGGCTTCAATGCTGGCGTTCACGTAGTTCACCCGTTCTCTGAGGGCTTGGGATAGCAAACCTTTGAGGGCTGCAACGACGATGGGCTGACTTTGGTTGTTGGCTAACTCACCTTGCAGGCGAATTTCCAATGATTCTACCCGACCGCCTGCCAATTGACCGACCAAATTCCCCAGGGTTTCCGCCAATTGCAGATAAGGGCGCAACTGTTCCATGACATCGGGATGCAAACCAGGGATATTCACCGCAGAACGGGCGGGAAGTCCGAGGAGAACATCGCGAATTTGTTCGGCGACATCAACTGCAACATTGACTTGGGCTTCAGCCGTAGAAGCGCCCAGGTGAGGAGTGAGGATAATTTCTTGGCCGAGTTGACGCAAAGAAGACTCGCCGAGGGGTTCGCTTTCAAATACATCTAGGGCTGCGCCTGCAATACGACCTTCCTTGAGGGCGGTAAACAGGGCATCTTCATCAATAATGCCACCCCGCGCGCAGTTGATGATGCGAGTCGTGGGTTTCATTTTGGCGATCGCATCTGCGTTAATCAGATGGGTGGTTTCTGGTGTCTTGGGAATGTGCAGCGTAATATAGTCGGACTCTTGGAATAATAGATCCAATTCCACCAAACGACAGCCAATTTGTTCGGCCCGTTCTGCGGAAATAAACGGATCGTAAGCCAAAAGCTTCATCCCCATCGCTTTAGCCGCCGCCGCAACGTGGGAACCAATTTTCCCCAAACCCACAATACCGAGGGTTTTCTTATAAACTTCCGTCCCGATAAAGCGCTTGCGATCCCATTGCGAATCTTTAACCGAC
>JAAHGE010000656.1 GCA_010672635.1 Desertifilum sp. SIO1I2
TCAATCAACACAATTAACCCTAAAAATAAAAAAGCGCCAAACAAGCGGGTTTGTAGCGTATTTCTTTGAAACATTACCAGATCCTGTTAACCATAATTTAGAATTTTTCAAGACTCTTGAGAAAATCTTGGCAATCTTTGGAGGCGTTGACGCAGCAGTTGAGCGCCTTTGAGATCGCCTGCGTTTTCTTTTAATAATGCCAGATGGAGCAAAGCTTCACTCTGATTGGGATTCAGATAAACGGCTTTGACAAAAGATTGTTCGGCTTTGGTGTCTTCACCCACTGCTTGGTAAATTTGACCGAGCAATGTATAAGCCTCCGCGCTGGTTGGGTGACGACTCAGGTAAGTTTCGCATAGTTGGGTTGCTCGATTCAACTGACCATCATCTGCAAGCTTCTGCGCTGTTTCGAGTTGCGTTTCTGGGGGAGATGGGGAAGAAGAGGGTTTGGGGGGAGGGGGTGGCGGCGGAACATCGCGAGGGGGAGTCGGGGGGAGGAGCGTTTTTTTGCTAACGGGGTAGCGTTGGGTTGGGGAAGGGGAAGCGGCTGAGGGGGGAGTAAGTTTGCGGAAGGCGAAGGCGAGGGGATGGTTGACGGGAGTATAGTCGGAAACGTTAATTTGTCGCATTTCTGAGGAACCGACAAATAATAAACCGTTGGGTGCGAGTAAGCGATCGAGATTTTGGACGGCTTGAACTCTGGCAGACTGGACTAGATAAATGAGCAGGTTTCGACAAAAGATAACGTGGTAGGGGGGATGACGGTAGAAGAACTGAGGCTCAACGAGGTTCCCTTGGTGGAAGTTCACTAGATTTTTGATTGAGGGTTGCAGTTGGTAGCCTTCTGGGGTGAGTTGGAAATATTGACTCTGAAGGGTGGGAATGGGGGTGCGGAAGGAGTAAGGAACGTAAATTCCCCGTTGAGCTTGGTTGAGAGCCTGTTTGCTGATATCAACGGCATCAATGGTAAATTGTTGAGGGGTTAAGCCGGCTTCTAAAAGCGCGATCGCGATTGAGTAGGGTTCTTCTCCGGTTGAGCAGGGAACGCTGAGAATGCGTAAGGTGCGGTTGCGGTGTTGGGGTAGCCATTCCTGCTTGATAAACTGGGTGAGTCGGTTGTAGGATTCGCGATCGCGGAAAAACCAGGTTTCTGGAACGACGACGCTTTCCACTAAGGTATCGAGTTCTTCAACTGAAGCGGCGACAAGGCGCGAATAGTCTTCGATCTCAGTAAGGTTACACTGGCGCATCCGTTCTTGAATGCGAAGCGCGATCGCGCTTCGTCCTCCAAGATTGGCATCTAGACCCATTTTGGTCTGTAATAAGGCTTCTATGGTTTCTATGGACACAAATTTAATCTTCTCCCTCTCCAGCCATTAGGCGTTTTGTATGGGTTTGTAGGAGCAAGGATTCAATTTTGAGTTGTTGAATCATGCCTTGTTCGTCAGTAACAATTTCGCCCAGAAAGGGTGCATTGTCTAACTGAATTCCTGGATTCATCCATGCAGTGGGTTGAATATTTAAGGTGTCGGAAA
Source organism: Desertifilum sp. SIO1I2 (assembly GCA_010672635.1). GTDB lineage: Bacteria > Cyanobacteriota > Cyanobacteriia > Cyanobacteriales > Desertifilaceae > Desertifilum. The sequence goes on from JAAHGE010000656.1 coordinate 1,536, forward strand.
GGCGCTCTGCAATTAAACCTAGTAGATAAAAGGTTGAATTTTCACCGGGGTACTGCGTCATCACGATGCGCGTGCTTAAATAAGGACGAGCCGGGGTGGCAAAAAGAAGCTGGCTTAAGTCAATGACGGGAACAATTTGACCCCGATAATTCAGCAAACCCGCAATATAATTCGGCGAATTTTCTGAATCGCTAGTGGCATTGGGAGAAGAGTGGGCCAGTTTTTTGAGTTCAACTAAGGGAATGACTTCCACAACGCGTTGTGCGTCTATGGCATATCGTTCGTTTCCGATATAACAGATTAAAGTAAGCACGATATCATCGAGAACCAAGAATAATCAATTAGGCGAGGCTGGGAAGAGTGATAGCCGATTTAATCGGGATTTGAATGGTAAAGGTGGAGCCTTTACCGGGAGTGGAATGACAATTTAATTGACCGCGATGTTTTTCAACTACAATTTGATAGCTAATGGCTAAACCTAAGCCTGTTCCTTTGCCAACGCTTTTTGTGGTAAAAAAGGGATCGAAGATTTTATTGCGGATGGCTTCGCTCATCCCTTTACCATTATCGCGAATTTTGATTTGAATTTCGGTTGAATTGATCGAGCGGGTTTTAATCCAAATGGTGGGTTTTTGCTCGGAGTTAATTTGAAATGTTTCTTCTAAAGCATCAATTGAATTGGTCAATAAGTTCATAAAAACTTGATTGAGTTGTCCGGCGTAGCATTCCACTAAAGGTAATTTTTCATACTCTTTAATGACTTTAATTTCAGGATGACCGGGCTTGTCTTTGAGTTTGTTTTGTAAAATCACTAAACTATTATCAATCCCCTCATGAATATCAACAGGCTTCATTGCAGCCTCATCCAATCGCGAGAAGTTTCGCAAGGATAGCACAATTTTTTGAATTCTTTCTGCTCCCACTTTCATCGAAGTCAGAACCTTTTGAAAATCCTCAATCAAAAAGGATAAATCAATTTTATCAATATGTTCTGCAATCTCTGGAATGGGTTGCGGATAATGTTGTTCGTAAAGCTGTAATAACTCAATTATTTCTTGTAAATATTCGCTGGCTGGGGTAATGTTGCCATAAATAAAGTTCACGGGGTTATTGATTTCATGGGCGACGCCAGCAACTAATTGCCCTAAGCTGGACATTTTTTCGGTTTGAATAAGTTGCGTCTGAGTTTTCTGGAGTTCGTTTAAGGTTGCTTCTAGTTCTTGAGCTTTTTCGCGATATTGGGTTTCTGATTGTTGCAAGGCAGCTTCAGTTTGCTTGCGCTTGGTAATGTTTTCAATCATTGCTAAGCAATAGGGATTTCCCCGTTCTTTTTCCTGAATCAAAGAGACGGTTAGGTTGCCCCAAACAATAGTTTGAGTGCGAGTAATGTAGCGTTTTTCAATATGGTACTTATCAATGTCTCCAGAAATTAATTGATTTAAAATCAATCGCTCGTTGTCAATATCTTCAGGATAGGTTA
>JAAHGE010000657.1 GCA_010672635.1 Desertifilum sp. SIO1I2
TCTCGCCCCAGGGCACCTGGCTCGGCGCCACGATGGGCGCGAAGGCCGAGACCGATCTGTAAAGCTGCGGATTGCGGAAGGCGCAGACCAGCGCACCATGGCCGCCCATGGAATGGCCGAAGATACCTTAAAACTCAAGCGAATGAAATGGCTAGAACCCCAGAATTAATTAAATCCGTCTATTATGAGATCTCTTTTCAAGCCAACAATCAGACTCAGACGTTACCCACTAATTACGAGGTCTATCGCGAAGTCGTTAAAGCCTACCCGAACCAAATTCCATTAGAACTCGTTTTAGGTCTCAATAATCAGTCCGTGGAAAAAGCAGAACCCCAGTAGGGGATGGGGAGGTGGGGAAAAAGAGGATGTCAGTTATTAGTTGGAAGGTAGGCGAAGCGTAACTTGGCGGAACGAGAACGGGGATTTTGTTCTAACTCATCCTCTTGGGCGGTGATGGGTTTTTTGGTGATAACTTTGAGAATGTCGGAATCTTTGAAGCTATGTTTGACTAGGCGATCTTCAAGACTATGAAAGCTAATGATACCGATTCTGCCACCCGGTTTTAGCCAGTGGTGGGCTTGGGTTAAAAAGGTTTCTAGGGAAGTCAGTTCTTGGTTAACGGCGATGCGTAGCGCTTGGAAGACGCGCGTGGCGGGGTGAATTCTGCCATAGCGCGCTTTTGGAGGATAGCATTGGGCGATCGCCTCTGCAAGTTGCGCCGTGGTTTCAAAAGGACGCTTTTCCACAATGCGCCGCGCAATCCGCCGAGAGAGGCGTTCTTCTCCATAGCGATAGAAAATATTGGCTAACTCCACCTCATCGCTGTGATTAATAATATCGGCGGCGGTTAAAGTTTGGCGGCGGTCCATCCGCATATCTAAGGCGGCTGAGTGACGAAAACTAAACCCCCTTTCCGGGATATCAAATTGCGCCGAACTGACTCCCAAATCCGCGATAATCCCATCAAAGCGGGTATCGCTGGGTTGGTAGTCGCTAAAATTTCCCTGCCAAAAGCTGACCCTATCCCCAAATGAGGATAACCGAGATTGGGCGGCCGCGATCGCCTCAGCATCGCGATCGATAGCGCTAACCCGCACATCGGGAAACTGACTCAAAATCAGAGAACTATGACCCCCACCGCCTACCGTCGCATCCAGATAATGACCTCCTGGCGAAACCGCCAAGCCTTCAACCAACTCGCGGCTTAAAACTGGAACGTGAACAAACGTCGAACTTTCAACCATGACTTAACTGCGATCGCCTATTTCTCTATTGTGCGGAAAAGTGTTTCCTCTGGCATAGAGAAATACCTTCTCCCTCCGACTCTATAATTGAAAGGATGAAATAAAAATAAACATAAATCTCCCCTCTATGAGCAGGATTGAAACGAAAACAGAACCAATGGTTCTCAACATGGGGCCCCACCACCCCTCGATGCACGGGGTACTCCGGTTGATTGTCACATTGGATGGAGAAGACGTAGTAGACTGCGAACCCGTGCTAGGCTACCTGCACCGGGGTATGGAAAAAATTGCGGAAAACCGCACCAATATCATGTTCATCCCCTACGTCAGCCGTTGGGACTATGCGGCGGGGATGTTTAACGAAGCCATTACCGTCAACGCGCCGGAAAAATTAGCCGATATTCCGGTTCCCAAACGCGCCAGCTACATCCGCGTCATCATGCTGGAGTTGAACCGCATCGCCAACCACCTTCTCTGGTTGGGACCCTTCTTGGCTGACGTTGGCGCACAAACCCCATTTTTCTATATCTTCCGCGAACGCGAGTTGATTTATGACCTGTGGGAAGCGGCTTCGGGTCAACGGTTAATTAATAACAACTATTTCCGTATTGGGGGCGTTGCGGCCGATTTACCCTATGGTTGGGTCGATAAGTGCTATGACTTCTGCGACTACTTTCAAGAGAAGGTAGACGAATACGAACGCCTGATTACCAATAACCCCATTTTCCGGAGACGGGTGGAAGGCGTGGGAACCATTTCTCGCGAAGATGCGATTAATTGGGGTCTTTCTGGCCCAGTGTTGCGCGGTTCTGGGGTGAAATGGGACTTACGCAAGGTTGACCATTACGAGTGTTACGACGATTTTGACTGGGAAGTCCAGTGGGAAACCGGGGGAGACTGTATGGCGCGGTACCTGGTTCGCATTCGGGAGATGCGCGAGTCTCTGAAAATTATTCGTCAAGCGCTAAAAGGTCTTCCTGGGGGACCTTATGAGAATTTGGAAGCCAAGCGGATGGCGGAAGGACCAAAATCTCAATGGAATGATTTTGACTACCAGTTCCTTGGGAAGAAAATGGCCCCCACGTTCAAAATTCCGGCTGGCGAACATTATGTTCGTTTAGAAAGCGGGAAAGGGGAGTTGGGGATTTTTATTATCGGCGATGATAATGTGTTCCCCTGGCGGTGGAAAATTCGTCCGGCAGATTTTAACAACCTGCAAGTGGTTCCTCAAATTTTGCGGGGCATGAAGGTTGCTGATATTGTGACGATTTTGGGTAGTATCGATATCATTATGGGTTCTGTGGATCGCTAAGAAGTTGCGATCGCACTCCGATTTTACAAACAAGAGGCGCAACCCTTCGCGCCTTTTGTTTTATTGGGGTTTGACAAAGGTCCACTCTAAAGCCCGAACGGGCGCATTTTTCAGCGCTTCGTTGAGTTCGGCGTTATTCTTAAAGGTGACTTGTTTGAGATACTGCGCCTCAACGTTAACGGTAAACGAGTCTTCCCCAAACGGCCAGGGCTGAACGATGACTTTCTCGTCTTGTCTTTGCAAAACGTCGTAGCGCGTTCCCTCGCTATTGGTGAAAATTTCGAGATACCGTTCGCCTGCGGGTAGGTTACGATTGCAGAGGATCAAGGAAAGGCGATCGCAAAATTGAAAGAAGTCATAAGCTAAAGCGGTTTTATCTTTGTTTATCTTTAAGGCTTTGCGCCACGCTTCTTGACATTTAAGTTGTTCGTCTAAAAATTTATCGAGTTCTGCTGAGT
>JAAHGE010000658.1 GCA_010672635.1 Desertifilum sp. SIO1I2
GGGCCGTCGCCTCCGGCCGCCCGGCGCCGCGGTAGGCGCCCATCGGGCCGGTATTGGTGGCCGCGACGAGGACGTCGAACTCGATCGCCGGGAACGCGTACGTGCCCTGCGACATCCGCCGCGTGCCGCCCGTCAGCTAACTTCGTAGGCAATGGAAGAAGATTGAAGAGACAGCATTTTCACAAAAAAATGACCTGCACTCGTCAGCTTCTCTAGACTGAGATTGAACGTGCAACCCTAATTGCCTGACAAAACACGGGTAGTTTAGGTCAATCCTTATGTGACCTAACAGAACACCAAAAAAGTTGTCAGTCAACCGGCGTACAATCGAATCCCTCCAAGTTGACCAAACTCAAGAGAGATTTGATTGACATTTCTCTAGGTAGCTCGGCAGATAGTATACCCGATCGACAAACGTTCTTTTCAAAAAGATACGCTCGCCGATCGATCTTGCATAATTGACGTAGAAAGGTGCTATGGAAAACTGGTCTTCTCTCGTTGCAACGGTAACGTTTATAGGCGTCATCGTCTTAATTATGACCGAGTGGATGCACCTCACCATTGCTGCTTTTTTAGGTGCATTGCTTCTGGTTTTCACCCATGTCATGACCTTAACTGAAGCCATTGGTTATATCAGTAATAGCTACTCAACCTTAGCGCTCTTTTTTGGTGTAATGGTTATCGTGAGAGCCTTTGAGCCGACTAAAATATTTGAATATCTAGCCACCCAAATTGTTATTTTAGCCCAAGGTCAAGGCAAGCGACTCTTATTAGGAATTGTAGCCATTACAACTCCAATTTGTGCTGTTTTACCAAATGCAACAACCGTCATGTTGCTCGCACCGCTGATTCCGCCAATGGCAGAAGAAATTGGCGTTGACTTTGTACCCTTGCTCATCTTAATGGTGTTTGTCGCCAATAGTGCTGGATTATTAACCCTAGTTGGAGATCCAGCAACTTTTATTGTCGGCGATGCCATTAATATTAGTTTTGCCGACTACTTAATTCGTCTTAGCCTGGGGGGATTGCTCGCCATTATTGCAGTCACCCTCACTCTCCCCTTTGTCTTTCGGCGGATTTGGCATAAAAATCTAGATAACCTAAATAAACTACCTCATCCTAAAATTAATCACCCGCGAACATTAGCAGTGGGAAGCTTAATTTTTGCCTTCGTTCTCCTGTTTTTCACCATTGGTGAATCTCTGCCTATTCCCATTTCTCCAGCAGCCGTTGCCCTGATGGGGGCTGCTTTAGCGATGCTGCTCGCCCATCACAGTAAAATTGATACCGTCAACCATATTTTGCGAGATTTAGATTGGAGTACGCTGATTTTCTTTATGAGCGTTTTTGTTCTTATTGGCGGGTTAGAAAAAACAGGCGTTATTGCTGGATTATCCAATCTCCTAGCCGTTATCTTGCAACAAAATATTGCGGTTGGCTCCATTTTACTATTGTTTGTTGTTGGCTTGCTGTCTAGTTTAGTGCCAAATATTCCTTTAGTTGTTGCAATGGTTCCTTTGCTGAAACAATATTTGGTCAATGTGGGATTAGCCGGATCGGAAATTCTATCATCTAACTTTTCTGGACAACTTCCACCCGCAGTCTTACCCCTCTTTTACGCCATGATGTTTGGTGCAACGCTAGGGGGTAATGGTACCCTGGTTGGGGCATCTTCTAATATTGTGGCAGCCGGAATTTCTGAATTGCACGGTCGGCGGATTTCATTTAGAACTTTTCTCAATTACAGTATTCCCATTGCCTCCATCCAGCTTGTTGTAGCGGCTGTTTACGTGACCTTCCGATTTTTGCTCTAAGCTTGCTCTCAAGCATTGCTGGCTCTGCTAAAGTTTGAGAATATCAATACGGTGTTTAAAGCTTAAATTGCAATGACGGCAACTCTCAATCCCAACTCCAATATTGGACTGACCTCTCGTTTAGTCAATGGTATCTTAGCCATTAAGCCACTGGCTAACCTTGCGAAACACCGAGCGCGGACGATGATGATTCAGCGAGCCGAAAAGATTGGCGTACCGTGGCGTCAGCAGGTGGAAACGCTGCGCGCTCATGACTGGGAAGGGGAATTCGCAGCAGTCCAAAATTCTCAATTGCGCTATCCCGATTACTATGTCACCTCTTTCCACGCTTATGACGAGGGAAATCTGAGTTGGGATGCGGCTTTAGAGGTGGAAGTTGCAGCTAAAGCCGTTCATGCGGGAATTTGGAAAGAAGCAGGCGCTCAAGGGGATGCAAAACTCCGCCAAAGCTATCACGATTTGCTACAAGCTCATCTGCCTCAGCCTCCCCAAGATATTCTAGATCTCGGCTGTAGCGTTGGGATGAGTACGTTTGCCCTACAAGCGCTTTATCCCCAAGCCAAGATTACTGGGATTGATTTATCGCCTTATTTTCTATCCGTGGCTCGGTACAGTCAAACTCAGTCCCAACTTCAGGGGATTAACTGGGTTCATGCGGCGGCGGAAAGTACCGGCTTACCGGATGCTTCGTTCGATCTGATCTCGATTTTCTTAATGTGTCACGAACTGCCCCAGTCTGCAACCCGGCAAATTTTCCAAGAAGCGCGGCGCTTGTTGCGTCCTCAAGGGCATCTAGCGATTATGGATATGAATCCTCAGTCGGAAATTTATGCCAAAATGCCTTCGTATATCTTGACGCTGCTCAAGAGTACGGAACCTTATCTCGATGAGTATTTTACGCTGGATATTGAGGAGACGCTGGTGAGGGCTGGTTTCCAGTCTCCGAAGATTATTCCCAATAGTCCGCGCCACCGGACGGTGATTGCTCAGGTTCAAGGGGCGTAAAGTTTAGTAAACTTTTTGGCGTAGCTTGCATAAAAATAGGGCTTTTTTACCGATATAAGGATGGCAGCTTATTAATTGCCAATAGAACCGAACTGAACGAAGTGGAGATCGGTACAGTTCGGATCTGAAGCTAGCAACCGGATAGAAGGGTGATGTGGACGATGCATCGCCCTTCTTTTTACCC
>JAAHGE010000659.1 GCA_010672635.1 Desertifilum sp. SIO1I2
TCTTCGATTGGGTTTAGCTCTCTAGTGGCGGGTCTAGCAACCTTTTCCATCGCATGGCTCGGACTCCTATTAGCCTGGAGACCAATGGTCAGACTGGAGAAGGTTGCACGCCTAATCGAGCTGATGAAGTTGATTTTGGAGCATTTTGAGGAGATGGGTGTAGAAATGCTCCCGCTTCAGAAAATTCCCAAAGCTGAACCCATTGATTTGTTTGTCCGGTTTCCCGGTAAAGAGTTTATCCTGTTTGCGATTCGCTCTCACGGCGATTCAACTGTGGTTTATAACGAAAGCCGCGATGCTTTCTTTATGAAACGCAGGAGTGCAACTTCCGGTAGGAAAGGCATCAATCGTTGGAAACCCGATCCGCTTACGGATTTGGGAGAGCAATATTTTTGGTTTAGAAAGGATCGGAGCTTTCGCAATTTCTTTGGAGGGACTGCTAGAGCAACTCGTAGACCAATGGCGAAGGTGCTGATCGTTTGGAATCCAACCCAGTTGGGCGAACACCAAGAACACCTCTATCAGACGATAGGCGAGCAAAAGTTTTTATTTATTCCCAGAAAACAAGGGGGAGCATTTTATGTAATTACCAAAAATCAAGTGACTGACTTCATTCGAGCTTACTTGGCTCATCGTCAATCACAGGAAGACAACTCTTAAGTTGTAAAAAGATTGAACTTCTGGGGTCGGGCATCGACACAGAACGTTCATCAAACGAATACGGAACTAGGGTCTATTTGCTTTCGCCGGCAAAACCTAACGTTCAATCGGAAAGGCATTTAAGCCTTGTATCCCATCCTATCCCATTTTTGGGGGAGATGACATCAAGACATCGCACTTTTTTAAATAACGCAGCCATAAACGCGATGCTCGAAGATGTAACGATAAATTCACTCCGATTGAACTGATGAGACCCTGGTTCCTCTGACCCACTACACAGAGGAATTCCAAGAATGTCACAGGTTTTATCCGATCGGGTTCAGAGTTTTACTCAGTTCGCTGATTCCAAAGCGTTCTGGCTGGGGGTGCTGTAATGTTTAAAGCCTCCAACCGCCACAACCCCTGCCCCGTCTGCGGTGACATTACAGGCAATTGCCGCCACACCGATAGCGATTTGATCCTGTGTATGACCTACCCCGATGGGGGCGATAACCCAGGATGGCAGTTTCTCAAACCCACTAGCAATGGACTGTGGGGATTATGGAAGCCTGTAACCGAGCAACCTCAGACTTATATCAAGCCTGTAGCGCCCAAGGTTGAGCGCATTTATTCAACTCTGACCCATGAAGAGCGCGATCGCTATATTCGCAGCTTCCACCGCAATCTCGGACTCAGAACCGCAGATCGGCAGCGCTTAAAAGCTAGAGGGTTAAGCGATTCAGAAATTGATGCTGGACTCTTCTTCAGCCTAGATCCAGAAGTCGAACTCGATCCATACTTCCCCCACGTCCCCGATAACTTCCCCGGCGTATTCCGTCGCGGGGGTCAAAAAATTCTCAGAAGTCATCGAGGGATAGCTGTTCCCGTATTTGACGTACAAGGGTTGGCTATTGGGTTACAAATTCGCCTGGAATCCCCCGGCGAGGGGGGTAAGTATCGCTGGCTCAAAAACTCTCACCTCAGTAACGGCGAACTGCCCCTAACTGTTGCCTATCCGGGCGACTTTCAAAACCCTGCAATCCTTTTAACAGAAGGGATTCTCAAGCCTTTTGTAGCGGCTCAAAAACATGGGGCGATCGCTATTGGGGCCAGCGGCGGTAACTTTAGCACTTCACCCGAACAACTTCAAACCGCGCTCAACGCGTTCAATGCTAAACGCGTCCTTTTGTGTCCCGACGGGGGAAGCGTTCAAAACCGTCATGTTTTTCGTCAATACCTGCGTCTTAAACATCTGCTCGATCGCTTTAACGTGCATCTAGAGGTGTTGTGGTGGGGTCAAACCGAGAAAACTCACCCTGACATTGACGAACTCGAGTCGCTGGGTTTAGCACAAGCGATCGCGTGGGAGGAATTTGCGACCATTGCGGCTACCTACGGAGTCAAAGTAGAGCTAGCTCAACCGAACCAGCGATTTAGTCAAACTCGCTCCTATCAAAACACTCTCCAGTTAATTCATCGCTACGCGGGGGAACTCAAACAAGCGCTATCTGCTCAACCCAGCCAGAACGCTCAAGTTTCGCAAGCGGTTGTTCCTTACCAGCATCCGACCGTCCAATTCATTGAATATCACAAAGTCGGCGATTTACCGACTGTTGAGCAGTGGCAGCAGCTAGGATATCCCGAAATTTGTTTTGCGCCAGGGCGACGATTAGACTTGTATTCTGAGGCAATCTGCAAGGGATTCAAATACCTTCAAGATGCATCGACTACAGGATGTGGCAAAAGTTATGATGCGGGTCGGTTAACGGGGCAACTGCTACACCTTGAAGAACACCAAAAAATCTTTCTCCTGGCGAATAATCACCGCAACCCTACTACGGTGACGATTGAAGACAACTTTGCCGATCAAGTGGTGAGACATAAGGGGTTAAGTGAAGATCCATCGCACCGTACAGCAAAGGGTTACGCTCACCTCAAGCTAGCCAAGCCTGGAGAATTGCCTAAAATTGCCGCAAATTGCATTAAACCTGAAGTTTTTTATACTTTGGCAAAATCCGGTGTTGCTCTTTCCCCAGGTTCGGACAATCCGGTTTGCCAGAGTTGTCTGAATCTCGAACAGTGTAAGGTGAGTGGATTTCTCGGTCAAAAACGAGAACTTTACGCCAACCACAACCGCATTCGCTCCAGTATTGACTCGGTTAGTCCTTCTGATAGCGTTTTGATTGTTGATGATAGCGTTAGCGAGATTCGGACTAACAAAACCTTTGAAGTCGAGCAGTTTCAAGTCGATCGAACCTATCGATTAGTTAGCGAACAGTTTCCTCAGCATCGAGAGGTGGTGCTGCCCCTACTGCGATCGCTCAATGGTTTGGCGTTGCAGCAAACCATTGAGCGATA
>JAAHGE010000066.1 GCA_010672635.1 Desertifilum sp. SIO1I2
AATAAATTCCACCTTTTCTCAAGAGGAATCAGTAGTCTTTTGTCAAGGCTGGTGGTAGCGATGCTTCTTTAAAGCTTTTTCAGATAAGGCTTTCAAGATTATTACAAAAGATGTGAGTAATGCATAGCTGGCTTTGAGGGCCATGACATTATTTAGATCGTGGGGGGCGATCGCAATCTCTTCCTGTTGAAACAGAGTCGCCAGCGCTCCCGCATTCGGGGCAATTCCGGCTAAATTCGGCTTGAGTTCTTGGAGAGCCGCAAACGCAGGCGCAATATTGGTTTCGCTACCGCCATTCATCTTGGCAATTTGCACCATCAGCGAAGTTCCCTGAGTCGTTTGCATTCCCTGCATCGAAACCCGACCCCGGTATTGAGAAGCCCACAAATCTTGCCAGGAAGTCGGCGGAGTGCTGACTAGGGTTGGATTGTAGGCAATTCCCATCACTTGAACGCCCGTTGTCGGCCCCCACCCTTCAGGATTTTGCAGCTCGCTCAAGACTTGACCGTAATTTTCGACTAAATCGACGGGTAGCGGTTCAAAAAGCTGCTCTTTTGCTGAAGCATTAAACGGCCCTTCATCGAGCAAAACCACATCAAAGGGGGGATTTTGAGGAGAGGCAGTCAGTTGAGCCACTTGCTCTAAAGACACCATCGGGACGAGGGTGACATTTCCCCCAGTGGCTTGAACGAAGGCAGGAACTAAAACCTCTCGGTGAAATTGCTCCCAACTGCCCGCAAAGCAAGTTGCAATCAGGTTGCCATCGCTGGTTTGGGTTGTTGTACGATTGGGTGAATTCTGACCGCAGGCCTTGAGGAGCAGGCTTGTTCCCGCAAAGAACCCCGCTCCTAAAACAGCCCGACGCGTCATGCGGTTCCAGTAAGTCATAGAATAAATGCTGATTGAGATGGTTTTTTAAGCATCCTGGGTGGCAAATAGCGAACAGGCGCGGGCTGAAGCTAGTTCGAGATAGACGGTTGCGCCCGGTTCGAGGGCCGGCGTTCCGGCAATGCGCGGCTGAGTCACTTTAACTTTGGTATCGGCTGCAATGCGGATTTCGTAGGTAATGACAGCCCCTAGGGGAATTGCAATTTCTACTGTTCCGGGCAAACAGTGGGTACTCGGTTGGGTTTTGATCCGGAAGTTTTCGGGCCGAATGGCGAGGGAAAGGGGACGATCCTGGGGGACATCGGTATCGGTAGAAATCAGGAGCCGTCCGCCGCCGGGAGCTTGTAATAGATAGTCGTCTCCGTCTTGACCGATGAAGTTGACCGCTACGAGGTTACAGGTACCGACGAAGGTGCTTACAAATCGGGTTGCAGGTCGATCGTAGATGTTGGTCGGGGTATCAAATTGATGAATAGTGCCTTGAGACATGACCGCAATGCGATCGGACATGCTCATGGCTTCTTCTTGATCGTGGGTGACGAGGATGGCGGTCACGCCTTGTTCGCGGAGCAAGCGCCGGATCTCGATTTGCATATCGAGGCGCAGGTTTTTATCGAGGGCGCTAAAGGGTTCGTCGAGTAACAAGAGTTTGGGTTCTACCGCTAGGGCGCGCGCGATCGCCACTCGTTGTTGTTGTCCCCCCGATAGTTCGCTCGGATACCGTTTGGCTAGATGACCCAGTTGCACCAGTTCCAGCATTTCTCCCACTTTATTAGAGATGCGACCGCGAGCAACTTTTTTAGCCCGCAGACCGTAGGCGATATTGTCCCAAACGCTCATATGAGGGAAGAGGGCATAGTTCTGAAACACAATCCCAACGCCGCGTTGATTGGGGAGAAGAGAAGCAACGGGTTGACCATCAATGCAAATTTGCCCCGAACTGGGATTGAGAAAGCCCGAAATGATTCTCAGCAAGGTGGTTTTGCCACATCCGCTCGGTCCTAGCAGAGACACAAATTCACCCGGCTCAATGGTGATATTAATGTTGTTGAGCGCGAGCATTGCGCCAAAGCGATGTACGATTTGGTCTAGGGTCAAGCTATGACCGGAATGGCGCACCGCTGCCGATGTTACTGGCGTTACCTGAGAATGGAGTTGTTCAACCGATTCCATCCTTTTATCCTCTTAAGTTAGTACAGATTGATGCCCGGTCTTGGTACGGGGCTAGGCTTGAACTTCGCGATTAAATCTTTCAATCCAGGCCGATCGTTGCTGGTTAATGGTGGCCCAATCTAAGGTATGGGATTTTGCCATAAAGTCCCCGATGCTGGAAACATCCATAATCTCTGCAAATTCTGCGGGGAAGGGGGCGTTCTGGTTGGACGGAATATAAAAGTAGGGGGAACCTACAACCGCCGATTGCACTTCTTGACCTAACATGGCATTAATGTAAGCCGCAGCCCGCTCGACGCCTGCTGTGGGTTTGCTGGAAATATTCAGGCTGTATCGAGCCGCAGCAGTCCCGGATTCGGGTAATGCCATTGCGATCGGGATGCCTCGCGATTTTAAGGTCATGACATCGTTGTGCCACATTGGGGAAATGTCGATTTCTCCTTGCTGGAAGAGCGTCAGCAGCGCGCCGGGGTTGGCAGCAACCCCGCTGATGTTGGAAAGGTTCTCTCGCAAGGCGCTGAAGGCGGCGTCAATGTTGGCTTCGCTTCCCCCCCGCAGTTTTGCCAATTCCACCATGAATGAGGTGCCTAAAACGCTGTTCATGCTCACTAAGCCCACGCGCCCGCCAATGTTGGGATTAAAGAGGGCTTCCCAGGAGGTGGGAGGGGTGGTAATGCGTTCTGAGTTATAGGCTAGTACCACGCCTTGGGCATAGAAAATGGGGGCTAACCCGCGCGTATCTAGGAAGGATGGCTCGATATCCGATAGGTTCTGGCTTTTGTCTTGGGGAAAGGGTTGAATTAATCCTTCTCTTAAGGCGATGTCGTTTTGTCCGTCATCTAAGATCGCGACATCAAAGGGGGGATTTTCTGGGGCGGCTTTGAGCCGCGCGACTTGTTCAAATGCTAGTAGAGGGAGGGCGCTGATTGCGATTCCGGTTTCGCGAGCGATGATGGGGGCGAGGGTTTCCCGGTACAGGCTGTCTGTGGTTCCAGGAAAGGAGGCGACGACTAATGGCCCTGCGATCGCGCTTCCGGCGGCGTTGCTTTCCCCGGTGACGGAGGTGGAGGTGTTGGATTGAGTGCCGCATCCTTTGAGCGCTAAACTTGCTCCCATAAATAGCCCTGCCCCTAAGACAGAACGTCGGGTTAGACGCTGAAGCGATCGATTACTCATAACTGATGACTCCCCAAGAACAATAGATTGACAACAGCTATCCTTGTATACAGGTTTTGTATACAATCTAACTGGCTTGACAGTGCCTTGAAATATTTTGCTGCGTCTCTTTAGGTCGGGCGGCTCATTTCAATTGTTAAGACATTTCTCTAAAATAACCGTGTTTTTCAACACACTTCTAGCTCGTTTTAACAAACCAATGGGTGCTGAAGGCGGCAGACGTTAGACCTAGGAGGAAAAGATTGACAGCGCGAAGCTCAAAGGCGTAACTTGATCTACAACTTGTTTGTCTTTGAGCAAAAGTTGTATACAAAGTTTGTACAAAGATTAGCGCTAAAAAAATGTATCTCTAACTACATTTAGCCGTGCAATTTTACTAATATCAACAAACCTTCAGATATTTCGATGGTCAGTATGCGACAGCAACCAAAATCCGATCCAAAGCCGAGCGAAGAATTTATCTACACTGATTTATATAATGCGATTTGCGAGCGCCACCTGCCCCCGGATACGAAGCTAGGGGAAGCGATGCTAGCGGAACATTATGGCGTGAGTCGCACCATTATCCGCCAAGTGTTGCTGCGCCTATCGAGCGATCGCCTCGTGAAGCTAGAGCCGAATCGAGGCGCATTTGTCGCTAGCCTCAGTTTAGAGGAAGCAAGGCAAATTTACGAAGCTTGGCGGTTAGTCGAAGCGGCTATTATTCGCGATGTGACAGAATCCATTACGCCCGAACAAATTGCCTCATTGCGATCGCTCATTGCTGCCGAACGCGTCGCCTGTGACGAGCAAAACTATCCTTTACTGACCCGTCTATCAACGCAATTTCACGTGCAGCTTGCAGAGTTGTGTCGCAATAAATTTTTAGGACGATTCTTAAAAGAACTCATTCCCCAAACCTCTCTGGCCTACTTCTATGAAATTCGGAAAATGCCCGTTTGTACCAAAGATGAGCATAGCGAGATTTTAGAACTGATTGTTGCCGGAGATGCCGAAGCCGCAGTCAGCGCCGCCAAACAACACTTAGATGGCATTGAATCTTCCCTCAATGGTCGCGTCGCCTTCGATCGGCAGATGAGTTTGGTAGACAAGTTAATGTCACCCAAACCCGTCGCTAAAACGAGGATCTTATAGGCGATCGCCCTCCCCTAGATCGGCTTCAAACACAAGCTTAAGCAATACGATCGAGACGTTTAATCCAGCGATTTTTGCCTTGCATACCAAGCGTGAATAAAAAGAGTTTGCATGAACAATACAGGAGGCTCAAAGCCGCTCGATGCAATGATGGATTCGACTTCGTGGGGGGGTAGTATGGCAACATCCCGACCGTGCGAATCAAGAAATTCCTGAATAACCTCATCTGGAAACTCTGCATACTGCAACATCTGAGTCCAAAGCTCGCGGAGATTTTGATAGGCTGGGGTGGACATATCGGAGGATAAATCCGCACTCACTAAATATCCTTGAGGGCGAAGTCGTGAAGCGATTTGATTAAAGAAATTTCGTCTCTCCTCTGGATGCATAAAAAAGTGAGAAACTAAAAAGCAAGTTGCCGCATCAAATAATGGGGATGGAGGGAGTGAATCGAGATACCCTTCGTGCCAGGTACAGCGCGATGCCACTCCGCATTCTTCAGCTTTTTGACGACAAACGTCAAGCATTGCGATCGCCGGTTCTACGGCGGTAAATTGCCATTGCGGAAATTCTTGGGCAAGATAAATCAATTCCAGGCCGGTTCCGACACCCACACACAGAATTCGAGCATCCTCAGAAAGCTGAGAAAGGATCAGGCGAGTGAGTAAATGAAGCGAATCGCGTAACGGAGCTATTTTAGCGACTCTGGTGTCGTAGGTAGAAGCGCGGTTTTGATCGAATACAACGGCGGATTCTTGATTTTGCATAAGACCATAAAATGAGTGCCAGCCCCATCCTGGCGCATTTTTTAGACAATCCGCCGGTTTTCGTTCAATTGACGATCGAGAAAATTGGCGCGAGGCGCGTTCCACTGGGGTTCGCCTAGCATGACCACAGAACACTGTAACTGTTTGACAACCTGAGTCGCCACATTATCAAACGCCAGTCCGCCGCCGCTGGTTCGCCGCCGGAGCGATCGCAAAACCACCAAATCCACCGACTGCGACGCCTCCAAAATCGCTTTAGTCACATCTTCGGCTGGAATCACCTGAATTTGAGAATCCGTATGAGGCGCGCCTTTTTCCACCAACAGGGTTAACTGAGATTTAGTCCAAGCCATCTGACTGGGGGAGGTTCGCGGGTTGCAGATGTGCAGCAATAACACCTGCGCTTGATTCGCATCGGCCAAAATTTCGGCAAACCGAATCATTCGCATCGCTTGTTGGGTAAAATCTTTGACGGGAACTAAGATCCGCCGAATTTTAGTGGGAGAATCCAATAAATGCGTCACCGCCACCGGACAATGGGCCGCCCAAATCACGCTATCTAAAACATTGCCAAATAAACGCGCCCGCAATCCCGTGGTTTGGCTCCACCCCATGACAATGAGACTGGCTCGGCGTTCGCGGCTGGTGTGGCTAATCCCTTTGGCAATATTATCGTCAATCCGCAATAAGCCATTCACCGTCACTTCAAACCCTTCAGCTAGGGCGATCGCCTTTGCGAGTAGCCTTTCGCTTTGGCTCAAAGAGGCATCTAATTCCGGCGCGTCCATGTGGGCAAAAGCAGGCGCGATCGCCAACGGAATCACTTGTCCTGACTCATGCTTGGCCAGAATGGCCGCCATTTCTACCAAATGATCTTCCGTATGGGGATTATAAACAGGCACCACCACCGTAAACGGATCTGCCGTCGGCTCTTCTTCCCATTGCGTCAAATCTGTGACCGACTCTAACTCAATCTCCGTCACCCTTGCCCGTTTCAGCTTTGGAGCCACCCGCGAAGTCATCAACGGCCCCACCGTTGACGTTACCAACATCAACACAATCACGCTATTGAGGAGATCTTCCGTCAACAGTCCCGCCCGATATCCCACCAGCGTTGCTGCCAAGGTTGCACCCACCTGGGGGATGGACAGCGACCACATGGTCAGCATTTCGAGTCGGCTATAGCCATAGATCAACTGAGCCAAAAAAGCCGCGACGAATTTACTAGAAATTAACCCAATTACAATCGCCAGGGTCAACTGAATAGCTCCCAAACTGGCGATAAAGGCGGGCACATTAATCAGCAAGCCCAAATTAACAAAGAAAATCGGAATAAATAAAACGCTACCGACAAAAACAACCTTTTCTTTAACCGGCCCTTCTCCAATCGCATCATTAACCGCTAAACCCGCTAGAAAAGCACCCACAATCTTTTCTACGCCGATTAACTCAGCCCCCAGGGCTGCTAAAAACAGAGCCATCAGCACAAATAAGAACTGGTTGCCCTCATCATCTCCCGAACGGCGAAAAAACTCTCGACCGGCCCAATCAAATCCAAATAGCACCACAAGTGAATAAATCGCCAGCGAGCCTAGGAGGATGAGCAATTGAGTTAAGGTAAAGCTTCCTGCTTGAATCCCGATACAAATCGCTAAGACCAATAATGCGCCAATATCGGTAAAAATCGTCGCGCCAATCGTCACCGTCACAGCCTCATTGTTGACAATGCCCAAGCGCCGGACAATGGGATAGGCTAGCAGCGTGTGAGAAGCAAACAACGAACCGATTAAAATCGCCGGATTCCAATCGAAGCCAAACACCCGCCCGACGACTGTTCCCATCACTAAGGGCACGAGAAAGGTTAAACTGCCAAAACCCATCGACCGATTGCGCGTGCGGCGAAACTGTTCCATGTCTACTTCTAGACCCGCCACAAACATCAGATAAACTAGACCGATATCTGACAGCAGATGCATGGTTTCGGACTCGATACTTAAAAGCCCTAAGCCATTTGGTCCCAACACAATCCCCGCAGCCAACAAACCCACTAGCCCTGGCAGTTGCAACCGTTCCACAACCAATGGAACAGCTAAGATAACAACCAGCAAAATTGCAAAGGTGACAATCGGTTCCATAAACTCAGAGTGAATAGGCACCAACATCGAACGCGAACTGAGGCAGCGTGCAGTGTAAATGCGAGTGCAACGACTACTGCACTCGCCGTGAGAGGGGGCGCTCTCCTGCCGATTTGTGTAATCGGTTCAATAGTGGATTTGGCTTAGAATGTAGCGGAGACGGTCGTAATCATCTTTCAAAAGAACGCTGAGGGTGCGTCCAGCTTGAACGAGCCACGTTCGTTCCGCTTGGCGGAGTTGATAGATGTCGCGAATTGCCGAGGCAGCCAGCGCATCTACAGGGGCCCCAGGAAATTGCAGTAGGGTTCTGAGAAAATCCAGTTGTTCGCTAAAGTGAATCACTTCTGCTGGAGTGCATTGATAGACCGCCTGGTGGATTTGGGGGGGACGAGGCGGCAAGTGTTGGTAGGGGAGGGGCAATCTAGTTTTGCCATTCCCCGGTTCAACCGCAGGGACAAACCCGACAATTGCTGCCCGAAACTCGGTTTTGAGCATGGCAAAAATTTGGGGCTGTTGCTCGCGCAGTTCTTCTAGGGATAATCCTAACGCTCTCGCCCGATGCACGGAGTCAATCGGGCTAGTGGTGGCATGATAAACGACCGCATAAACTTGATTGCCCGATTCTTCATCGGTGGCTTTGACGAAGGTGCCAAAGGCTGGCATGATCGCAAAGCTGAGGTTTTCGGGTTCGAGACACTGAGCTAAGAACTCAGTGGTTGCGGTTTCAATCACCTCAGCAATATGGTTAGGATAGCGATCGCTCTTTTCAAACTGCGGCAAGGGTAAGCGCATAAGTCTAGCATCCTTCAACGCGAACGTTTCAGCCTCGATCCGCAACCGCAAACCGTTACTTCTTGCGACCTGCTGTTGCGTCAATTAGTTCGAGTTCTGCTAGCCGAAAGGTGACTAGCTTATCCCAATTACCGCCTTCAAACAAAACCGCTGCTTTGCCATCGGTGACGCGCTGCACCTGACCTTGAAAGCCGTAATACGTGTCGCCTGGGTTCTTCACCTTAACTGCCGATCCCGGTAGAATCATCTGTTTTTCTCAACTCAGTGAAATAATCATCAACTTTTTTTAGCTTAATTCATCCCGGCAAAAGCGCGAAGCGCTCTTGATGACATTGCAATCCCCTCAAAATCGCCGTTTTTGCTGGTGATTTGCCACCGACTCCACTAAACCAATCGCCAGAAAGTTAGTCAGCAGCGCCGAACGCCCGTAACTCATCCAAGGTAAGGGAATGCCAGTAACCGGGGCCAAACCAATGGTCATCCCAATGTTCACAACAACCTGAAACACCACCATCGACAGGACGCCAATGGCTAAGAGGGAACCAAAGTTATCTTGGGCGTTTTGAGCAATCAAAACTAAGCGCAGGCAAATTAGCCAAAACACCGCCAACATAGCGACGCAGCCGACAAACCCCAATTCTTCCCCAATGGCAGAGAAGATAAAGTCTGTATGTTGTTCGGGGATAAAGTTCAGTTGGGTTTGAGTTCCCTGATGTAATCCGCGTCCCCACAATTCTCCGGCACCGATAGCAATTCGAGATTGAATCAAGTGATAGCCACCGCCTAGGGGGTCTTTTTCGGGATTGAGGAACAGAATTAGGCGGTCTTTTTGGTAATCTTTGAGCAATCCCCACAGGAAAAAGCCCAGTTCTCCGGCTGCAAAGTTCACTCCCACTGCGCCAATACTCCCCAAGCGCGGCCACGGTAAGCTAAACCAAGCAATGATGGCGAGCAAGGCGACCCAAATCAACCATCCCGGCAGATAAATACTGAACAGAATGGCTGAGACAACTGGAGAAACTAAAAGCACGAGCCATCCCGGATTGGCATTTCCCCAATAGAGCATTCCCAGCGTAATCGCCCCAAAGACTAGCGAGGTTCCTAAGTCGGGTTGCAAGAAGACTAAAATCCAAGGAACCAGGGCAATCCCCAAGGTTTTGAGCAACATGGGGATGGTGGAGGCGGTATTGGTGTGTAGCAAGCCAGCCAGGGTAATAATTAACCCCAATTTGGCAAATTCCGAGGGCTGGAGGTTAAAGCCACCGATGGTAATCCAACGCTGCGCCCCTAGGGCGGTTGTCCCAATAAAAATAACGGCAATCAGCGAGAGGTTGGTGATGGCATAAATGACCCATTGCAATTGCAGGAGATTTTTGTAGTGCCATCGCGCCAAAAGCATCGCCAGCACTAGACCAATCCCGCCGACTAGCCAGTGCTGCCACCAATCGGTCCATCCCAGGTTCAGCTCTGCGCTGCGAATCATAATCCCCCCAATGGTTGTTAGTCCGACTGTGAGGAACAGCAGCAACCAATCAACTCGCTGCCAAGGATAGAGGAATGAAGTCCAGTTCACGCGGCGCATTAAGCGTTTTTGCAACATAGTTGGGGATGTCAAAGGTGTGAGATCCGATCTTAGAATTCTCGCCCCAGGATTGGGCAATGGGTTGGGATTTTAGGTTAAAGCGGCTACGGACACTTTAGCAGCGATCGCGCGGGCGATCGCAACCAGAGCCTTGGCGGAGGCCGATTCGGGTTGACCGACTACAATAGGAATCCCGGCATCGCCCCCTTCTCTCAGGTTGATTTCCAACGGAATGCAACCCAACAACGGCACGCCTAACTCTTTTGAGGTTTTTTCGCCACCGCCCGATCCAAAAATGTCATATTGGCGATCGGGTAAGTCGGGCGGGATAAAATAGCTCATATTCTCCACCATGCCCAGAACGGGAACGCCCATTTGCTGGAACATTTTCAACCCCTTACGCGCGTCGAGCAAGGCCACCGTTTGCGGCGTGGTGACAATGGCTGCACCTGCCATCGGTACCGCTTGGGTGAGGGTGAGTTGAGCGTCCCCCGTACCGGGAGGCATATCTACAATCAGATAATCGAGTTCTCCCCATTCCACCTGGTAGAGAAATTGCCGAATCACACCATTCAACATCGGTCCGCGCCAAATGACCGGCTGATCGCGAGCGATTAAAAAGCCCATTGAAACTAATTTAACGCCATGATTAAAGGCCGGTTCTAAAACCTCTCCTTTTTCAGTGGCTTGCACTTTCACCTGGGCGCTCTCTAAACCCAACATGGTCGGAGCATTGGGGCCATAAATATCGGCATCAATTAAACCGACTTTGGCTCCCGTTTGCGCCAGCGCTACGGCAACATTCACCGCCACTGTGCTTTTGCCCACGCCTCCTTTTCCTGAAGAAATGGCGATAATATTGCGAATTCCCGGAATCCCTTGGCGGTCGGGTAAGCTATTTTTTTGTTGAGGAATTTCTGCGGTGACTTCCACTTGTACGTCAGTTACGCCGGGGAGTTGTTTAACTGCTTTTTGACAATCTTCGACAATAAATTCGCGCAACGGACAAGCAGGCGTTGTCAGCACCAATGTAAAGCGAACAACGCCCGCCGTATCAATCGCAACATTGCGAATCATGTTTAGCTCGACCAAACTTTTTCGCAGTTCGGGGTCTTGGACGGGTCGTAAAACTTCTAAAACGGATTGAGTATCGAGTGAATTAGACATCATCGGTGAATGGCAACGATCTGGAGTCTGTGTAAGGGGGATTCTTTATAGAATCTTAACGTTAAGTGTTCGGACTCCCTCATGCGGCATTCGCCCCCAGTTAAAAACCAAAGTCCATTGAGTTGGAATGAGCTGTCGAACTCTCGACGCTTGCCGTTCCCGCAGTGGCTTGTTCGGCGGCTTGAGCCAAGGCAGAAGCCACCTGCGCGGCATAGGGGCGGGCGAGCAACCACACCAACGGAGAGAGCCATCCCCGCAAGTTCACAGAATAGGAAATGCGCGTGCCGCACACGGTAGACTCTACTTGATAGATGACTCGCTCTTCAATCCCTGGCATCGCTAAAACGCGGACGCTCATCAGTTCTCGCGGACTCACGCATTCGACGAAAATCCGAATGGGAATGGGGCTAAAGCGAGTCACTGCTTGATAAATAATTCCCGGTTTGGCAATCAAGCCTTTGGGGACATAGGTTTTCGCAATCAGGGGATGCCAAGAGACATCGGCTAAATCGGCGATTTTTTGCCAAAGCTCATCGACGGAGGCAGAACTAATCGTGCGGTAGGTTCTCACGAGAGAGCAACGAACTTTGCAGCTATTGCGACGAACGAGTTTAGAAAAAAACTTAGGGATCAATCGTCTCACCCTTTCCTCCAGGTTAGACACTCAAGAGCACTGATTTAATCTTAGGAACTCGATTGAGGAGCGCTGGTCAACTTTTTTTGCGCTTTTTCTCAAATTGTGATGTTAAAGACCTTATTCGAGTTAGGCTAGGTTAGCATCTGGCGCTAGACACAAAGAAGAGAGTTAAGAATTATGTCGAGACGCTTTTGGTGTTGAGGCGGCGATCAAATCTAATATCATTGTTTTTTTTGAAGCATTTCTACACAATCGATCGAGTATATGACGATGTCTTCGACACCCACTAGCACTCCTGTCAAAACGACACCACCGACTGATTCCCAAGCGCGGGTCAGTCAGTTTATGAAGCAACTGCAAGATGAAATTTGTCAGGCTCTAGAGCAGCTAGACGGGCAGGGGCAATTTAGGGAAGACAGTTGGACGCGCGAGGAAGGCGGCGGCGGTCGATCGCGCGCGATCCGCGAGGGCAGTGTCTTTGAACAAGGCGGGGTAAACTTCTCGGAGGTTTGGGGAACTCAACTGCCGCCTTCGATCTTAAAGCAACGACCGGAAGCGCAAGGGCATGGGTTTTATGCGACGGGAACTTCAATGGTTTTGCATCCGCGCAATCCCTATGTGCCAACGGTTCACTTAAACTATCGCTATTTTGAGGCGGGGCCGGTTTGGTGGTTTGGGGGTGGCGCAGATTTAACGCCGTACTACCCGTTTGCTGAAGACGCAGCGCATTTCCACAAGACCTTGAAGGCAACTTGCGACCAGCATCATCCCGAATACTATCCGGTGTTTAAGCGCTGGTGCGATGAATATTTTTATTTGAAACATCGCCAGGAAACGCGGGGTGTGGGCGGGATTTTCTTGGATTATCAAGATGGGGACGGGGCGCTCTATCGCGGTCCTGACTCGGCTGGCCCGGCAGCCTTATACTCGCAAAAGGTGGGCGTTCTCCCGGCGCGCAGTTGGGAGGAGTTGTTTGCATTGGTTCAAGATTGCGGTCGGTCTTTTATTCCCAGTTACGTGCCGATTGTCCAGCGGCGTCAGGGCATGGAATATGGCGATCGCCAACGCCAGTTCCAACTCTACCGCCGGGGACGCTATGTGGAATTTAACTTGGTTTACGACCGGGGAACGATCTTTGGACTGCAAACCAATGGCCGTACTGAGTCGATTCTCATGTCTTTACCGCCATTGGTGCGCTGGGAATACGGGTATCAACCCGAACCTCAGTCTCCAGAGTCGGAACTGTACGAAACATTTTTGAAACCTCAAGATTGGGCAGACTGGTCGCCACCGAGTTCTGCGGGTTAAGAAAAACCGGGGTCTTCGGAAAAAGAATAGCAGCAGGGGGTCTCAACCTCTACAATTGAACAGTTGCGTTCAATTCTGGTGAAGACCCCGCTAACTTGGCGGAACTCCACCCCAACAGACGCGATCGCCTTAAGCCATTTTGGTCTAACATCAAGAGCTTGAGACTTGTTGCGAATCGACTTGTGATTCTACAATCAACCCAAATGTTCACCATTCCCAGGGGAAGGTAGACGACTCAGATGGAGCAAAAAACATACACAACCCAAGATGGGACAACTGTGATTGTCTTGACACCCACAGGACGCCTAGACATTACGACGGCTTGGCAATTTCGCCTAAAGTTACAAGAGTGTATTTCTAAACTTAGTCGTCACGTAGTCGTGAATTTGGGTCAGGTTAACTTTATTGATAGTTCCGGCTTAACCTCCCTGGTGGCTGGAATGCGAGATGCCGAAAAGGTTAAAGGCAGTTTTCGCATTTGCAATGTTCACCCGGAAGCCAAATTGGTGTTTGAAGTCACCATGATGGATTCTGTGTTTGAAATCTTTGAAACGGAAGAAGAAGCGTTAGAAGGGGTTCCGCGCGGAATCGCGAAGTAAAACGCTCTTTGGTTTCAGAGGATGAGGTTTGAGCAAAATCTTGACGTTGCTATCGAGTTCGCGGCGATAGCGCATCAGTTCGCGGGCGGACCCTTCTATTAACCCCTGATCGGTTGCCATCACGCCCGTGAGG
>JAAHGE010000660.1 GCA_010672635.1 Desertifilum sp. SIO1I2
ACCAAACAGTTCAGTTACGATCTGTGGGGGGATCCGGTCAATACAGCCAGCCGCATGGAATCGCAAGGAATACCCGGTTCCATCCCAGTCACAGAGACGACCTATAAACGTTTGTGCGATCGCTATATCCTCGTTCAACGCGGTTCCATCCCCATTAAAGGGAAAGGAACGATGACCACCTATTTACTCCTCGGTAAAAAGCCAACTCACGATTTGTAACTGGTTAATTTATGCAGTTTTTCAGACTCATCTAAACTGCGTTCCATCCCTTCTAGGGTCAAATTCTTGACGTAGTTAATCTTAATCTCTTCGAGCAAATCGATTAACAGCGATTGAATTTCGTTTTGGTGTTGGGGTTTTTCCAGTTCTCCTTCTAACGCCTTTCCAAAATTCTTCGCTAACCGACGGTTGAGTTCCGCCAGTTCCGGATCTTCTAAACCCGCCGTCAGCATTTGGTAGGTAGTTTGATATAAATTTTTCGCTAAATTTTCGGCGAGTTGTTGGGGAAGGTGACTCACGCCGGGAACATTTTGCAACTGTTGATAGGCGGGAGATTGGATGAGGGTGGTGCGGATGCTGTGTTGGATCAGTGCCTCGACATCCGGTTGAATTTGGGGAAAGACATTATAGACGCTGAGGTTGACTAAGCGAGTGGCGATCGCGCTCACCTCATTGGTATTGTTGATATTGACATAAGGACGCCGAGTTTCGGGATGCAACAGCCAGCGCAACAAGTCGCCGCGACGGATAGAACTCTGCATCTGATCGATCATCTGTACGCCAACCACTTCAGTTAACTCTTGAGCAAAACCCACCGCAATATCGTGGTTAAACTGCACTCGCACCGACTCAAGATTCACCAAACCCGACTGATGAAAGCGAATTACCGTCGGGAGAACTCGCAAACCGCGCCACAGCGGAAACAGCAGGGGTAAATCATACCAGCGTCGCGCCATTGCATCCAACCAGCTTAAGTGCGATCGCGTTCGACTCAGGTAAAACGTCCGACTCAGGAATTCTAAAGCAAACAGAATCACAAACGGCAGGTCAATCTGCCAAAAGCGATCGATAAAATGACCGTTAATATCTAATCCCCGATAGTAGTTCGTCTCAATCAGGGGTCGAATATCCGCCTCAAAAAAATTAATCTCCGACTCCCAACCCATTGCTTGCAGGTATTCCTGACTCCAGAAGCGATCGAAAGCGACATGTGCAGATCGTTCGTGGGTGCGATCGCGCAGCGCATTCTTCATCTTTTCTAGCGCACCGCTCTTGCTCGCCAGCGCAAACGGATTATCCTCGATTAAATGATGGCTCAGATCGCGCAACTGTTCTAAATAGACCTCAGTTTCCCCAGAAACAACACCCGTTAACAAAACCTGCTGTTCAAGTCGATCGACCTGTTGTAGATAGTATTGCGTCTCGCGATGGGGTTCAATTCCCTTGTAGGGATCGTAGAACTGCACGATCTGGGGAAACTCGTGCAAATAGAAGTCGCGCCACGGGATATAGCTTAAATCGAAGAGAACCAGGATAAAGTTAAGCGCCACAATCATCGCAATCAGTCGTTCAAACCAACGATTGCGACGAACAGGAGTAACAGGGATGGGGGATGAATTCATCAGAGTCTCTACAAAGCTACATCAATCTTTCCGAGAAAAGCTTAGGCAGTTGTCAACTTAGGGCTGAGTAGAAACAGTATAAACTGCTGTTTCCCCCATCCTCTTCTTCCCCCCATCCCCCCATCCCCCACCCTCTTCTCCCAAGGGAATTATTGAATTTCTCGAACCACAGGTTGACCCTCTTGGACTTCTCCAACCAAAATTAGGTCAGCAACGCCAACAAATAATCCATTTTCCAGAACGCCGGGGATATTATTCAGTGCTTTTTCGAGTTCGGCTGGGTTCTCAATAGTGTTAAATTTGACATCTATCACAAAATTGCCTTGGTCTGTAATTACGGGACCTGCTTTACGGATGCCTTCGCGGAGTTCGGGTTTACCTCCTAGCTTTTCGATGGCTCGCAAGGTTGGTGCTAAAGCCATTGGGATGACTTCAACGGGTAACAAGAAGGTAGAGCCTAATTTTTCTACCAGCTTGCCAGAGTCTACGACTACAATAAATTGGTCGGCAAAAGCATCCACAACTTTTTCGCGCGTATGAGCAGCACCTCCCCCTTTAATGAGGTTCTTTTGTGGATCGACCTCATCAGCACCATCAATGGCAATATCGATGTGGTCTACAGCATCTAAGGTCGTTAAAGGTACACCATGCTTTTTTGCCAGAACTTCAGCTTGAAAGGAGGTGGGGATGCCAATAATATCCTTCAGCTCGCCGGATTTAAGGCGGTTGCCGATAAATTCGATGGCGTATGCGGTTGTTGACCCGGTTCCCAGACCCACAATCATGCCTGACTGCACGCGATTCGCCGCAGCTTTCCCGACTTCCTGTTTCATTAACTTGATCGGGTCTGTTTCTGCGCTCATATTGAATACTCCCGTAAATGTGTACTTTCTGTTATTCGCTTTCGGCTAGAAAGGATTCTGTGTGCAAGGCAGCAATTGCCAGTCTACTATTTAGGAGTCCCACGCGATGAGTCAGGGAAAAGATTTTTCTCAAGATGACGGCTTGATCTCTCTAGAAGAGTATTGCCAGAAACTAGAGTTGGAGTTGGCCGGGGAAATTAATCAGGCGGATGCCTGTTTTTTGGAAGGGTTGCGTTTGGCGCAAAAGCGGGATTACCATAAGGCGCTGGTGCAGTACGATTTTGCGGTGGAGCTTTTGCCGTCGCGCTATCAAATTTGGTTCTATCGCGCTCAGGCTTTGGGGTATCTTGAGCGCGATCGGGAGGCTTTGGTTAGTTATAACAAGGCATTGGAGGCGCATTTCCGCTATCCTCAAGCCTGGTTTGGTCGGGGCAATGTCTTATTTAATTTGGGACAATACGAAGATGCGGTGGCGAGTTACGATCAGGCGATGATGCTGGCTCCAAAG
>JAAHGE010000661.1 GCA_010672635.1 Desertifilum sp. SIO1I2
ATCGGGGACTCTCGGAGAACAAATGTTATTTAGGTTACATTATGCGGTTTTCTGACTGAGAAAAAATATCCCCTCAAAAGTGCTAGCCTTTTTGAGGCTGCCTTCCGCAGAACTTCCCCTGACCTTTTCCACAAGTTTTCCACAGGAAGTTGAAGTTTTCCACAGAGGGTTGAGGAAAACGAAACAGATTATAACAAGGGTTTAAACAGTAGCGCCAGACGCCCTTGAATTCTTTCAGTTAAGGGGCGATCGCGCCATTCTTCTAATGTGAGACAATGACTATTTTCCCAGGCTTGGGCAAAAAAGGATTCCAAATTTTCCACCAACTGAGGGCTGCGAGTCGATACATTTAACTCATCATTGTGGAAATAGCTGCGGGGGTCAAAATTTGCACTGCCGGTACTCGCCCAACTCTTATCAATCAGCATCACTTTCGCGTGCATCATACTCGGTTGATATTCGCACACCTGCACGCCTGCTGCCAAAAGTTCGCCATAGAGTTGACGGGCAGCATAACGGACAAACGGCTTATCGCTTTTTTCGCTAACCGTTAATACTCGGACATCTGCACCATTTTGCTGGGCTTGAATTATGGCTTGGCGGGTACTGGTATCGGGGACAAAATAGGGGCTAGCAATCCAAACGCGATCGCGGGCAGCTAGAAAGCTAAGTTTAAATAACATTCGCATATCCGACTCGCTTAAGGTCGAGGTATCTTTATGGATATACATCTGTTCCCCTTTTGCGTCATTTGCCGCAATTTCAGTCACTTCTAGATTGAGATTGCTCCCTGTATAAATCCAGTTTTGCAGAAATTGCCCTTCCAGTAGATCGACAATTTGCCCTTCATAGGCGACTTCAAAATCTAACCAGGGTGCAGTATCGCCAAATTTAGGATCGCCATCCCAATAGTCGGAAACACCTGCGCCGCCAATTAACGCTCGCTGACCATCAATAATTAACAGTTTGCGGTGGGTGCGAGAGTTATATTCTAAAGGGGCACGCCAGTCAAATTCCCGGAAAAACCGCAGTTCTATTCCTGCATTTCGCAACCGCCGCCAGTATCTATCGGGAATATCCCTGGTTCTGTAGGCATCTAGAATCATTTTAATTCTAACGCCTGCTTGCGCTCGTTCGATGAGGGCTTGGGCAAACTCGTCAGCGCGATCGCCAGGAGCCATAAAATAGGTTTCAAATAGAATTAACTGCTGGGCTTGGCGAATAGCAGCATTCCGGGCGGCATAAATTGCATCAGCTTCTACCCAAAACCCGGTAATCTCTCCGCTAGTAGGAATTCCGTTCGATAAGCCTGTCACCATCCTAGAGAAACGCGGATCGTCTAGCGAGGGTACATTCTCTAGACGATACTTCGGTTCTTGGCGAAAGGCACCATTGAGATAAAGCGTTGCGAATAGGAAAACGAAAACGGTGACAAATCCGATACACAACTCGCCAAACATTTTGTCTCGAATAAATTTGCGGATTAAAA
This sequence comes from Desertifilum sp. SIO1I2, assembly GCA_010672635.1. GTDB lineage: Bacteria > Cyanobacteriota > Cyanobacteriia > Cyanobacteriales > Desertifilaceae > Desertifilum. The sequence continues at coordinate 1,490 of JAAHGE010000661.1, forward strand.
GTTTTGGGGTTTGTCTGCCATTACTCAAATTCAGCCAGTGTTGCAATTGCACGCTGACAGATTTCTGAATGACAATGCCCATTACTGGCAATAATACAACCCCACTGACTCACGTCTCCGGTATTGTATTGCAAAGGCGAGCCGTCTGCATGGGTCATTTGACCGCCAGCTTCGGTCAAAATCAGTTCGGGGGCTGCCATATCCCAATCTTTGGGGGCAGATTTTCCGGAAAGGGAAATGTAGATATCAGCGTGCTGTTCGACAATGGTGACGATTTTACAGCCGACGCTCCCGACAAATTGAGTATCTTTAGTCGGAAGTTTTGCCAAAATAGCATCAAGACGGTTATCTCGGTGAGTGCGAGAGGCGACTAGACCGAGATCGGCGATCGCTCTTCTAGAGGATACTTGTACGGGGTAGGTTTGGCCGGTGCGCGTGCTAACACAAGCCCCTTTGCCTCTCAGCGCCCAGTACACTTTATCCGATTCTGGTAAGGCGACTACAGACAGGATCGGACGGTGGTTTTCAATCAGCGCGAGGTGGATGGCATATTCTCCAGTTTTCTCGATAAAGTCCCGCGTACCATCGAGGGGATCGATAATCCAAACGCCGGGTTTTTCGATAACGGCTTGGCTGCCTTTATAGGTTTCTTCGCTAAGGTAGCCAAAATCGCGATCGCCTAATTCTGCCTTAAATCGGTCTAAGATATAGCGGTTAACTGCTATATCCGCAGCCGTGACGGGGCCTTCTTTTTTCTGTTCTACCGCCAAGGTTTCGCCGCGATAGTAGACACGAAGGATATCGACCGCCCCCCAAGCCACCGAACGCGCGATCGCAGTAATATCTGATAAGTTTTGCATCCAACAGTTACCAATTTGGAATATTTGGGTCTTGCCAATTAAAGTAATTAGGAAAGACAAAATTCGTAAACGACATGGATAAACTAATATCCAATGCCTTCACCTGATGCCACCAACCCACCGGAATAAAAATAATTTCTCCCGGTTCTAGCACCTCTTCAATGATTTTTACATTCTTATAAAGCGGATAGCGATTGTAATCGGGATTTTCGCAATCCACCTTACTAAAAACGCCCACATAATTGTACATAAAAGGCGTTTGCTCTGGGGAAATCAACCGCCAACGCTTGCGCCCAGAAACATGAGCCATGATTAGGTTTACAGGATCGTGGTGCAATGGTGTAATTGTCCCGGCCGGGCCAAACCAGAAGAAAACGCGACCGCTAGTATCTTGAGGATTGAGCAGTTCTGGGAACATGACGATATCATCCATAATTCCCTTGAAGTCCTCTCGTTCCACGTTGCGGTTATTCGCCACCATATAATAATTATTGCTTTCGCCTCCCTGGACAATCATGTCCACATACTCGCTCATGGCAACAGTCTTTTTATGGCGTTCGCAATTAATTTCGTAGAGCGGATCGCTATTGCGATCGAATTGAATTTCAACCTGTGCTTGACCGTAGTTTGCTTTAAAATACT
>JAAHGE010000662.1 GCA_010672635.1 Desertifilum sp. SIO1I2
TATTCCCCAAATGCCGACAATTGGGGAATGAAAAATTATCTCTATTATGCCCCAATGATGTGGATGCTTCCTAGTCTATTTCCCACAGAAAAAGACTTCTATAAGTTTTTGCGATCGCACTTACTCCTGCTTATTCCAGTAGGTATTTTAGGTATAGTTCAGTACATAAGTCCTGCAACCAGTCCAATTAACGCTTATGCACCGGGTCAAGATGTAGAATCAGGTGTTGCAGTCTTTGGATTATCTAATAGAGCTAGAATCACTTCAACTTTTGCCTATATCAATAATTATGTCCCTTACTTGTTTGTTTGCTTTGGGTTACTGATTGCGCTTTTTACCAAAAAACAGAGCCGTTTTTGGATACAAATAACAATTGCCGAACTTCTTCTTACAAGTGTTAACGCATTTTTAACGGGTTCAAGAACCACGATTTTTGCAATTGGTATATTCTTGATTGGTTACTTTGGCTTTAAATTTATGACTCAAATTGCCAGTGCAATTCGCCTATTGAAATGGACTTTTGCGCCAGTTGTTTTTGGGGGAATCGCCTTATTTTATGGCCTTCAATCGGAAGTCAATCGAATTCTAGATCGAATTCTTTATAGCGGAGATGTTGCCGGTCGAATTCATCTTGTATTTGCCGAACCTTTTTTCTATATAAAATATAAAGAACTCGATGCATTTGGGCCAGGCTCTACCCACCAAGCAACCGGAATTTTACGCTCCATTTTAGGATTACCCTATGGAGAAAGTCCGCCGGTTGTTGAATCCGAAATGGGGAAAATTATGCTAGAAATTGGTCCTATTGGGTTTACCTTTTGGTATGTACTAAGATTTGGGATTTTGCTTGCTCTATTCTTTCTGATTTTTAAACTCAAACGTCCTTTTCTCCGAGAACTGGCTTTAGTTGCTTTTCTCATTCAACTCATCTGGATTCCTGGTCAACTAGTCTTCCACATCACCTTTTCTGTTTACTATTGGTTCCTCAGTGGATTTATCTTTCTGTTGCCTTATTTAGAAAAAGTGGAAAACTGGAATCAATACCAGCAAGATTGGCAAACTTATACTTATGAAGAAAGCTCCTATCTCCCTAATTCACCCTACGGGTAATCCCAACTCTCGCGAAGCAGCACTGGCTTTAGCTGAAGCAAGTTTATTGCATGAAATTATTACTTCAATTGCTTATATTCCCAATCCAGGTTTGAAGCGTTTGCCTGAATTTATAAGTCAAGAACTAGAACGTCGAACTTGGACACCTCCTCAAAATGTAAATTTGCGGACGCATCCTTGGAAAGAGATTTTGCGAGTTGGCTTGATGCGAGCAGGGATTCACAAACGCTTTGGTATCCCCAATCAACGGTTAACTGACTGGATTTATCTATCCCTCGATCGACACGTTGCTCAATCCCATCTTCAGGGTTTGCGAGCGGTTTATGCTTACGAAGACGGCGCGGCTTGTACTTTTGAAGCTGCAAAACAAGCCGGTATTTTGTGTCTGTACGACTTACCGATCATGTTCTACCGGATGAGTCGCGAAATTCAAGCCGAGGAAGCAGAACGCTTTCCCGAACTCGCGCCATCGTTACAGGCGGCGAAGGAACCCCAGTGGAAGCTAGAACGCAAGGAAAAAGAGGTTCAACTCGCGGATCGGATTTTTGTCGCTTCTTCTGTAACCCAGCGATCGCTCTTAGCATTCGGTGTTGATGCTGCTAAAATTAGCGTCATCCCCTATGGCGCGCCTTTAGAGTATTTTCATCCCAAACCCAAGCCAGATCGGTGCTTTCGTGCCATTTATGTTGGACGTTTAGAACCCCGCAAAGGCATTCATTACTTGTTAGAAGCATGGAATTCCCTAAAGCTACCTAATGCAGAACTTTGGCTGGTGGGAATTAATGAATATCCCCCTGGCTGGCTAGACCGCTATGCAGGCAGTTTTCGCTACATTCCCTCAGTACCCCATACTGCCTTAAATGATTACTATAGTGCAGCAGATGTTCTTGTCTTTCCCTCTTTAGTAGAAGGATTTGGACTGGTTTTATTAGAAGCGATGGCTTGCGGTATTCCCATTATTACCACACCCAATACCGCTGGGCCTGATTTGATTGCGGATGGCACAGAAGGCTTTATTGTCCCGATCCGGAATGTGGAAATTTTACAAGAAAAACTGGAATGGTGCTACTCTCATCGCGGCGAACTTGCTCTGATGGGAAAAGCCGCACGCCAAAAGGCAGAACAGCTCACTTGGCGATTGTATCGACAGAAGCTAGCCGATCGAGTACAGTCATTATTGGTTAAAAGCGAGTTTTCCCCAAAGAAAACTTACAATTGAGCCAGTCATTTGAGTAAAATCGACTTTTGAATTAAATCCAAAAGTCAGTTGGTTGTTTTAAGTCTCTAAACAGGCAACTTTTTAGAGATTTGCACAGCCATGAGGATAATGCTATAGCTTTATGCGGATTCGTCAATTGAAGGTGCTTCTAAAAGGTTTTTCTCGATATCCTCTTTATTTTTTAATAGGAGGAATTATTTCGCTATTTGTTATTGTACTACGGGAGTTTTTAGAGCGTTTTATCTCAACAGCAAGTACAAGTGGATACAGTTTATCAGTGATAGTTGCCTATGGAATCGGAAATTTACTCAGCTTTATTTTACATAGTAATATTACTTTTTATACACCTTACAAGCAAACGATAAAGCAAAAAATCAAGCAGTTATTGGCTTTTGTCGCAAACAGCGTTCTCAGTTTGATATTAACGATTATTCTTTCTGTAACAATTCGTCAACTTCTGTTCTTATTATTTCCTTCTGGAGGTTGGATTAATACACTTGCTTTTGGTAGCGCTGCCATAGGAACTTCAATAATTACTTATTTACTCAACAAAATGATTTTTAGATCTCCATCACCATAAAAATGAGTGACTCTGTAACCTGTAAAATATGGATTGAAGGTGATTATGTACAATTATTCTAAA
>JAAHGE010000663.1 GCA_010672635.1 Desertifilum sp. SIO1I2
TACTAGGTTTAATAAATCCTAGTGCATCTGTATCAGCAGTCCTATCCTCATCCAACCGCGCCAGTTCAAGAGTGTTTAGAAGAAATTGAACTGCCATTTTTGAGCGAGGATCTGACAAAGGTTATGCAATCAATGCGGGTCGGCACAAACCGAATTCGAGAGATCGTACTTTCCCTACGTAATTTTTCCCGCTTGGATGAAGCCGAAGTCAAAGATGTCAATATTCACGAGGGGATCGACAGTACCCTAACGATTCTGCATAATCGCTTGAAAACCAGAGCGGAACGTCCAGAAATTCAAACGATCAAAGACTATGGTAACTTACCGCTAGTTGAATGCTATGCCGGACAGCTTAACCAAGTATTTATGAATATTATTAGTAACGCGATCGATGCCTTAGAGGAGCGCGATCGCCAACGTCTTTACAAAGACATTGAATCAAATCCAAGTACCATCTCGATTCGGACAGAAGTAACGCCTAATAACGGGATCGGAATTTACATTACTGATAATGGTCCCGGTATGCAGGAACAGGTGCGAAAACGTATCTTCGATCCTTTCTTTACAACAAAGCCTGTAGGCAAAGGAACAGGGTTAGGATTATCAATTAGCTATCAAATTGTCACAGAGAAACATGGGGGTAAATTGTGGTGTAACTCTAGTCCTGGTCAGGGAACGCAATTTATCATTGAGATTCCAATTAAATCACTCAAAACTTAAATTTCCTCTAGCCTATTAAAAGTTATAATCATACTTATTTGTTTGCCTCTGCTATTTAAATGGAGTGCAAGGTTGCAACTTGCCACCAGAGCGATCGCCCTTTTCTCAACGCACCTGCGCCGTAGTTTCACGGATTCAACGATAACCCGCTCCGCACAAACTGGGTAGTGCCACAAACAGCTAACCCGATAACAAGACAGATAAAATGCGATTCGACTAGAGCGATCCCTACGGGAATTGCACGCACGACATTGCCTGCTTGCAGCTACTAATACCGTTCCCAAGCCTATCACCAATCCCCAGGTAAGCGATTCTGCTGTTGACGCAACCCAAAGCCATAAAGCTGATTTGCGAGCCAGATAGCGATCGCTGTACCAAGCAGAGGGGTTCGGCGCGATCGCCCCAAATGCAACCAATGGAGCATGAGCGGAGATCGTTGCCACTTGCTGTTAGCAGCACCAGCCAGCCGAGATTTTGAGCAACGGTATGCCAAACGACAGTACGATCGTGCTTTTAATCGTGAATTCACCGCCGTCACCCGTACTTGAGCTTCTTAGTTTTGTCAGTCAAGCAGCCTCACCCCCCATCCTTCTTCCTCCTCAGCCAAGAGATACACTAAAAAAAGACCTTCCCATTGCTGAATTCGGAACGCGCTTAATGGCTACTCTTGCAGAAATTCTCCAAAACTTCGATCCTAATAATATTGGGGTAGATAACGGCAACTTACTAGGATTGCCTTTTGACTACGACTCTGCCCAAATTATTGTATTTGGCATACCCTGGGAAGTTACCGTCTCCTATGGTACAGGAACCGCCCAGGCCCCTCGCGTTGTTTTGGATGCGTCTCGCCAACTGGATATTTATGATTTTGATTGCCCGGATGGCTGGAAGCAGGGAATTTTTATGGCGGAAATTCCCCAGGATATCCTAGAGAAAAATGAATCTCTCAGACAAGATGCTTCTCGAATTATTGAATGCCTGGAACAGGGAAACTCGGTTGAAGATAGTCCCGAATTAATCCAAGTTTTGGATAAGATTAATCAAGAATGTCAAGCGGTGAATCAGTGGCTATTCACCCAAGCCAAAGCCGCAATGAGTCAGGGAAAACAGGTTGCAGTCATTGGTGGCGATCACAGCAGTCCGTTAGGCTATATGCAAGCCTTAGCCGAACAGTATCCCGATTATGGCATTTTACATATTGATGCCCATGCGGATTTAAGAAATGCTTACGAAGGGTTTGAGTTTTCCCATGCTTCTATTATGTTTAATGCCTTGAAGTTACCCCAAATTAGCAAGCTAGTTCAAGTGGGCATTCGCGATTTTTGCCATGATGAAGTCAAGCTGATTCAGCAGTCAAATGGACGAGTTTCTACCTATTACGATCCGATGCTAAAACAAAAACTTTATGCGGGGATTACCTGGCTAGAAGTTTGCAAGCAAATTGTCTCAGAATTACCCCAAAATGTCTATATTAGCTTTGATGTCGATGGACTCGATCCAAAGTTATGTCCAAGTACGGGAACACCGGTTCCTGGGGGTTTAGAATTAGAGCAAGTCTATTGTTTATTCCGCGAAGTTGTGCATAGCGGGCGGCAAATTATTGGCTTTGATGTCTGCGAAGTGGGGAATGCAGAATGGGATGGAAATGTAGGCGCAAGGGCAGTGTATAAACTCTGCAATTTGATGAGTTTATCGCAAAATAATCGGAAGTAAAAATAAGTGCGATCGCTAATCGTAAGAATTGAACTTTGAATTTAGCGATCGCGATTTCTACGGATAGCTTTGCTAACATCCTTGCCAAACTTGCGAAATTTAAGCATGTTAAACTGATTATCCCTTTGAATCAAAACTCTAAAGATTTTAGTAACCCCACTATAATTGATGAGTTAAATGTTTATAATTGTCGGTTATTATTTAGATTTGATGATGGTTTAGGTTACATTCAAAGTCAAATTTGAAAAGTACGTTAGCGAAGATATCTGTAGGAATCGATCTCTAGCTTAAGCGTTCATAAGAATAGGACGAATTGTGATTGACGACTATCTCCAAACTATCATGGCGCAACATCACATTCCTGGTCTTTCGGTTGCGGCGATCCAGGAAGGGGAAACTGTTTTAATCAAAGGCTACGGTTTAGCAAATGTCGAACACGCCGTTAGCGCCACTGAACATACAGTTTACGAAATTGCTTCCATTGGGAAAACTTTTAGCGCGATCGCAACTTTGATGA
>JAAHGE010000664.1 GCA_010672635.1 Desertifilum sp. SIO1I2
AGGACGGCGACGGCGGCTTTCGCGCCATGAAGGCGGCCGTGAAGGACGCCGGCATCGCCCCGTCCGACATCGACTACGTCAACGCCCACGGCACCTCGACGATGGCCGACTACCTGGAGCTTGGCGCACAGAACTAGCTTGCTGGAAGGAGCAAATCCTTGCAGCAAGCTAGTTCTGTATCGGATGCGCTGAGAATTTGTTCCATCAAGCTGCGAAAAGCTTGGACAAAGGCTGAGAACGGAATATTGCGATTGAACTGATCGTACTTCCCTTTGATGAAATAGCCGTTCTGTTGGGTGATGGGTTTGTGGACTTCATTCACTACCGCAGTTTTGCCAATACCAGAAAAACCAGCCACCAGCAACAGTTCAGAAGCACCGTTAGCAACTCGTCCAAATGCCTCCAGCAGCGTTTCGACTTCCTGCTCTCGCCCATAGAGCTTTTCGGAAATGAGAAAGCGATCGGACACATCACGTTGTCCTAACTCAAACCTGGTGAATTTGTCACCAGATTGCCCTGTTTGCTGGCATTGCATCAGGTCATACTTTAGTCCTAATGCGCTCTGATAACGGTTTTCGGCATTCTTTGCCATCAGCTTACAGATGATTTCGCCCAACATCAACGGCAACTCAGGGTTGACATCGCAGGCTGAGGGCGGCTGTTTAGCTAGATGACAGTGTACTAACTCCATTGGCTCGCGAGACTGAAACGGCAGTTGCCCAGTCAGCAGTTCAAAAAACGTCACGCCTAACGAATAGAAATCACTGCGATAGTCAATGCCCCGGTTCATCCGTCCGGTCTGCTCCGGCGACAGGTAACTCAGCGTTCCTTCTAGCACGTTGGGACTCTGAATCTCCTGAGTTTCTCTGGGTAACAGCGAGGCGATCGAGAAGTCAATCAGCTTTACCTGTTGCGTTTCAGGGTGAATCAGAATGTTGGCAGGTTTGAGGTCTTTGTGAATCACCCGCTGCTGATGTAACTGGTGCAGAATTTCAACGAGTTGCAGGGCGATCGCAAAGAACTGTTCTACAGGCAGCGATCGCCCCTGAGCCAGTTGTTGTAGGGAGATGCCGCCAAAGTCTTCCATCACCAGGGCATAGCTATTGCAATACGGCTCCAGGCTCCAGGGTTGGACAATGCCCGGAATGTTCAGATTTTTGGCAATGGTATATTGGTTGCGAAACTGCACCAGTTCGCTGAAGCTGGGCTGTTCATGTTTCAGTAGCTTGATGACCGCCGGAGTCCGATCCGTCTGACAGACTGCTCGATACACCAACGTGCGAGAACCCGCGTAGATTTGCTCAGTGATGTCATAGTTAGCTAGACGAATGGATGGGGCGCTCATAGGAAGTGGGGATAGTTTGGGAGTCAAACTTAGTATTCCCGGATTCGGAGAGTCATTTAACAGCGGACAGACGACTTGGTTAAAGAGAGTCAAAGAGTTTTCCGAATCTTGGGTGAGTAGCCAGACCCAGTGGAAGATATTGCCCCAAAGAGTTTAGGTTTCAACAACTTTGTACAGTCATCGCAGTGGAGTTTGGAGAAGAGGAAATTAGTGATTGGACTCTAACAGTGGCAGTTTGATGATGAAGGTTGCTCCCTGCCCTTCTCCTGCACTTTGAGCCTGAATTGTGCCGCTATGAAGTTCAACAATGTGATGGGCGATCGCCAACCCTAACCCTAATCCTTTTGCTGAGTGTGTCCCTTCCGCTTGCTGGAATTGCTCAAATACATGGGGCAGAAAGTCTGCCGCAATGCCAACTCCGGTATCGATTACACGAATTTCAGCGTAACGATCGTTGGTCATTCGTCCTTTGTCCTTTGTCATTGCTTGTTCGTCTTCTATCAATGACAAAGAACCACTGACTAATAACAAGTGAATGTCTACTCGTCCGCCTGGTGGTGTGAATTTAATTGCGTTCGTGAGGAGATTACAAATGACTTGCTGAAGTCGTTCTCGATCGCCCATTACGACTGCTGTAGTCGTTTCTGTTTCTGTCCAGGCTAAGTGAATGTCTGCTTCGGCTGCCAGTTGAGTGACGGTGGCGATCGCCCCTTCAATCACGGCATTCAGTTCAGTCGGTTGCAGGTGCAATCGTAACTTACCTGCGGTAATCCGAGAGACATCAAGTAAATCTTGCACCAATTTAGCTTGCATCGTTGCACTGCGCTCGATTGTGCCCAAGGCGGTGCTTAACAGCGTTGGATTTGGAGGATTGGCACGGAGTAAGCGAGTCCATCCCAGAATGGAGACGAGCGGAGCGTTCAGTTCATGGGAAACGACGGAGAGCAATTCATCTTTTCGACGAAGCGCGGTTCTGGCTGCGTGCAGTGCTTCTCCTCGCAAGAGGGATATCTGAAGATGAGCATTGACGCGCGAGATCAGTTCTTGAGCCGAGAAGGGTTTGATCAGGTAATCATCAGCACCCGCGTCTAGCCCTTCTGCGATCGCTTCTTCACCTGCACGAGCCGAGAGCAAAATGACCGGAATTTCGCGGGTACGAGGGTTCGTCCGCAAAGTTTGAAGTAAGCCAAAACCATCAAGTCTCGGCATCATGACATCACTCAAGATCAGATCGGGGGGTTGCGTTTGAATGGCTGCTAGGGCCGAGGCCCCGTCTGCAACGGCTTCGACTTGAACGTATTTGCTGAGGATGTGCGTGAGATATTGGCGCATATCTGCGTTGTCATCCACGATTAGAACACGGGCAGCGGGGATAGCATCGGCTTGGAGTTCTGGAGATCCCCCTACATCCCCGCGCTTTGCGCCGCTAACGCTAGAAAAAAGGGGGACTTTGACTGAATGCTCCCCCCTTTCTAAGCTATGCATTACTCACATCTTTCTTAATCAAATCTGGGTTGACACAAGTAGCCGTAGTGGGGGAAAGTAGCAACCAAGTTTGTGTAATGTCATGTAGTCGTCGCAGACCTTGCCAAATTGTTTTC
>JAAHGE010000665.1 GCA_010672635.1 Desertifilum sp. SIO1I2
TCACGGCGCCCTTCCCCACCCCCCCATCTCCCCATCCCCCCATCCCCCCACCTCCCCATCCCCCCATCTCCCCATCCCCCCATCCCCCCACCTCCCCATCCCCTTATGCTCCCCCCTCCCCTAAAACCTGGCGATAAACTCTGTATGATTGCGCCGAGTGGTGCGTTGCGCGAATTTGAAGCGTTTCAGCGGGGTGTAGAAATCTGGCGAAAACGCGGTTATATTGTTGAACCCAACCCGACTGTTGATAAGCGTTGGGGATACTTAGCGGGAACCGACGAACATCGGCGCGAACAACTGACAGAGGCTTTGCGCGATCGCACTTGTCGCGGTATCCTCTGCGTGCGGGGCGGTTACGGCGGAGCCAGATTATTAGAAAATTGGGTATGGCCGGAGAGTCCGCCCAAATGGTTAATTGGCTTTTCCGACATCACCAGCCTCTTGTGGCGCTTCTACCAAGCAGGCGTATCGGGGGTTCATGGCCCGGTTTTAACGACCTTAGCGGCTGAACCAGAGTGGAGTCAGGCGCGATTATTTGATTGGGTAGAAGGTCGCAGTTTAGCACCTCTACAGGGTAAAGGCTGGGGTGGGGGAGAGGTACAGGGAACTTTGATTCCTGCGAATCTGACGGTGGCGACGCATTTATTGGGAACGCCTATACAACCCGATTTCCGAGGCGCAATTTTAGCCCTAGAGGATGTGACAGAAGCCCCCTATCGCATCGATCGTCAATTGACGCAATGGCGGATGTGTGGCGCGTTTGAGGGGGTAAAAGGGATCGCGTTAGGGCGCTTTAGTCGCTGCGAGTCGCCAGAAGGAATCCCTAGTTTTACGATAGAGGAAGTTTTGCGCGATCGCCTCAGCGATTTGGGCATCCCGATTGTTTGCGATCTCCCTTTTGGTCATGATGGTGTCAATGCTGCTTTACCCGTGGGAGTCTGTGCAACTCTCAATGGCGATACGGGTTCTTTAACCCTATCAAAATTTGCTTGTTAGAGAGAAGCGATCGCGCAGGCAAGTTCTATAGCTGTACTCAGTAAGGTTAGGACAGACTGAACTGCTCAAAAGATTGGACTCACTCGGTTTTAACTCAGCACTCAGCACTCAGCACTTTGCTATAGAAAAGCGTGAATCAGCGTTCTTTTTTAAACAAAAGGGGTAGTCATTTGCTACCCCTCTCGACGATTGATTCAAAGATTTTGATTAGCGCGATCGCCCTCAGATCGGTTAACTTATAAAGTCTCCCCGTTTTGAGCCAACCGTTTTAAAGAAATTGAGGCGGCTTCTGCAACATGAGGGTGACTATCTTTTTCTAAATATTTCAGTGCAGAAATACTTTTTTGACAAGGAAGATGACCCAATGCTTCTGCAAGGCGCTGGCGAACGAGCCAATCCTCTGCTTGGGCAAAACGCAGAATTTGCTCGACAGAATCTATATCTTGAATTTCACCAAGTGCAGAAATTGCAGCCTGTTGAATCACTACTTCTTCGCTATTGAGCGCTTGAATCAGTACATCGTGGGCGCGGGGATCTTTCAAATTTCCTAGGGCGACGGCGGCGCTAAAACGGACTAACCAATCCGTATCTTCATAAAAAGCTCGAACTAAAGGTTCAAACGCTCGGTTATCTTTTAAGTATCCTAGCGCCCCGGCTGCATCCGCTCGAATACCATAATCGGGATCGGTTTCGAGGATCTGCGTCAAAATGGGGTAGCATTCATCAGTCGGTTTGATGCCCAAGGCAAAAACTGCCATTGAACGCACCTGAAGATTAGCGTCATCTAATACTTTTTTGATTAATGGCACCGCTTCTACGGCCGACACATCGCGCAAGGCTGCCAATGCTAACATGCGATCGCGAGAATTGTCGCTGTCAAGCTGGTTCGCAATCCGGTCTAAGTTGGGAGCATCCATAAAATGAGAAGCTATTTACAATTCTTAACTCTATTATAGAAAAACTAGCCCTCACGTGTGGGCAAGGGAGCAAATATTGTGCGTTATTTCAGAGTTTTAAGCCTATTTTGGGCAACTGCGATCGCCGCCGAGTTAGAATATCGCCTCAACTTCGTAGTGGCAACCCTCACCAGCTTTTGCAACCTCAGCGGCAGCCTCTTTAGCCTGTCTCTGTTTTACCGCAACGACTACACCTTTGCTGGGTGGAGTTGGGAACAAGCCTTAATTGTGGTCGGTATTTTTACGTTACTTCAAGGGGTTTCAGCAACCTTCCTCGTCCCTAACCTGAATCGCATCGTTGAACAAGTCCAAGAAGGTACCCTAGATTTTATTTTACTCAAACCGATTAGCAGCCAATTTTGGCTTTCAACCCGTACCCTTTCCCCCTGGGGACTTCCCGACTTAGCATTCGGCTGTCTAACGATCTTCTACGCCGGTAGCCGACTGGGATTAAACCTGAATAACTATCTGGGTAGTATCATTCCCCTAGCATTGGGAATTATCAGCCTTTACAGCCTCTGGTTTATGTTAGGGGCAACCAGTATCTGGTTTGTCAAAATCTATAACGTCACCGAAGTGTTGAGAGGTTTATTAGAAGCAGGGCGCTTTCCCTTAGTCGCTTATCCTGCGGCCTATCGCTTCTTTTTTACCTTTATTGTTCCTGTCGCTTTTTTAACAACAGTTCCAGCAGAAGCCCTCTTAGGCAGAATTCAACCCAACTGGTTTTTAGGAACCCTAGGCTTAGGAATTGGCCTATTTATTCTAGCTTCAAGCTTTTGGCGATTGGCACTGCGTTACTATACCAGTGCTTCTAGTTGAAGTCTCGCTCTGGGATGAAGAGGATAGGGAGATGGGGGGATAGGGGGATGGGGGGATGGGGAGTTGGGAATGGGCGTTGGGCGTTGGGGAAAAGAGGATGGGGGA
>JAAHGE010000666.1 GCA_010672635.1 Desertifilum sp. SIO1I2
GGTGTTACCCCCCTGTGTGGGGTAACACCTGTTCTTGTAGCGCCATCAGGGAAAATGCGACGCCTAGCGCCCCAGAAGCGCCTAGGGTATGTCCGGTTGCGCCTTTTGTGGAACTGACGGGAATTTGGGGAAATAAGGACTGGATGAGTTGGGCTTCGTTGCGATCGTTGAGGGGGGTGCTGGTTCCGTGGGCGTGAATATAGTCGATATCTGAAGGTTTTAGCTGGCTGCGATCTAAACATTGCTGAATGGCTGCGATCGCACTTTGGCTTCCCAGTTCCGGGGCGCTAACATGATAGCCATCGGCGCTGAAACCAAAGCCGGAAATTTGACCGTAAATGCGGGCTTGGCGCTGTTTTGCAGATGCTAAGGATTCTAAGACAAATACGGCTCCACCCTCGCCTAAAACTAGGCCTTCTCGCGCCTTGTCGAAGGGATAGCAGCCCGTTTTGGCACTGGCACCCATCCGATCGAATCCGGCTAGGGTAAGAGGCGTTATCGGGGCTTCTACTGCCCCGGCGAGGACTTGTTGAGATTGTCCGGTTTGAATCAAGAGTGCGGCTTGGGCGATCGCCCAAATCCCAGTTGCACAGGCGGCCATCGGTGCTAAAATCGCCCCAGTTGCGCCGATTTGCCTTGCGGCGACAATTGCGCCCATGTGCGGTAAGCTATCTAACCAGGTTTGGCGGTTGGGGCTTTGTCTGAGTTTCTCCCACTCGCCCTGATAGCTGCGACTTGAACCGAGAACAACTGCAAATTCTGGTAAAGGTGTGACTAATCCCGCATCGACCAGAGCTTCCCCCACAACTTTCTCGACCAGGGGGGTTAAACTGCTAGGATCTGCCCCTATTAGGGCGAGGGGACGGGCTGAAAGTTCAGAAAAGGGTTTTTTTAAGGTAATCGCAGATTCACCCGCTTTGAGCCGCCGCCAACTGGTATCTAACATTCCCAAGGCTGAGACTAAACCAATACCCGTGACGACGACTTCCACAAGCTTTAGGCGATTATTTCTGCAAGTTTTCTAAGCCAGAAGTGACTTTTGCGGACTCAATGCGATCGCCTTGTTCGATCCGATCGACGACATCCATCCCATTCGTCACATACCCGAATACCGCGTAATCGCCATCAAGGAACGGTAAATCGGATAAGGCGAAGTAGAATTGCGAGGAGGCAGAATCGGGATAGGGCGATCGCGCCATTGCGACGGCACCGCGCGTATGCTGTAACTTGGGCGGATTGTTAATGCCCGCTGAAGGTAAGGTTTTGGAATAAACGGGTTGATTTTGTCCTTGGGGGACAATTTCTAGCGGAATATAGCGGGCTTGGGAGGTTTCGGGATCGGTAAACCCACCTGTCCCTAACGTGCTTTCCGGGACGCTGGGATCTTTACTTTGCGGATCGCCCCCCTGAACGACAAAGGGTTCGGGTTGGCGGACAACGCGATGGAAGCTTAAACCATCATAGACGCCGCGCTCGACTAAATCGACGAAGTTGCCAGCAGTAATGGGGGCATTCTCGCCATCAACTTCAATGGTGACGGGCGAGCCTTTAATTTGCATGACAACAGTGGCTTTTCCGTTCAGACGCGGTAAATTTGCCGTCTGGGTTGCTTCGCTGGTGTTGGGGGCTGCGGCAGGATTTTCAGCTTGGACGCCGCACCCCCCTGCTGTCAGGGCGATCGCAACGAGCAGGAAAGAAAACCAGCGTTTAAGCAAAATTTGCATAATCAATGTTCCTATCTCTAAACCCTCTAGATCGAATGATTTTTGGGATGAGTGTTTCTGAGTAAGCTTCTAAAGTCCTTCAAGAGGAACGGCCAGAAAACGAGCGAGTTCGGCCCCTTGGTTTTCGAGTTCCGACAGCGGTAGAGGCTGTCCGACGCGGGTGAGGGGAATTTGGGCGCGATTTTTCACCCGCAGGTAAATCGCCCGACGCGGGTTGATCCCTTCTTTGATATCCACGCGGATCGCCTGTACGTCTTCTAGGGGAAAGTCTACTTCCACTCGGCGATTTTTTCCGGGAAATCCCCACCGGAAAATCTGGGCTTTCCCAGTTTCCCGATTAAACTCGTTATAACCGCCGCCCACGTCTAAGAGGATGGTGAGCCATAAATACAAGCTCACGAATAATCCCAAAACGCCATAGAATCCCATGACAATCCCTTGAGGAACGAAATTCAGTTCAGTGGGGTTGGCAAAGGGTAAAAGATTGACTTGATAGTAACTTGAAAGACCCGATAGCAGGAATCCGCCACCGCCGAGGGTGATGACTGTCGCCCACCAGTAGTTACTAAAGCGGCGCGATCCCAAGATTTTTTGCCGTAAAACTCGGTTATCTGAGGAGGTGATTCGTGCCGTCATAGAACATCTCTAAATTTTGATAAAGTGCTGAGGGAGCTTTTATTATGGCATGTCTGCGATCGCCCTACAGGGGAACGCAATGAGATCCAATTTTCTGAGAATCTGTATAACGGATTGTAAAATTTTTGAGATCAATTATTATAGTAACTACACGGAAATGCTAATCCTGCTATGGATTTGCTCGCTATTTTCCTAAATCGCGCTAAATTAAGAAAAATTAAGTTACTGCTCGCTGAATTGCTCAACGTGCAGTAACGGGTGGATGATTCACCTAGGGAAAACTCCTACCCCTTGCCGTGTAGGAGTCGCTTTCAAAGCAATACACCTAGGTAAAAATGAGGATACCAGCTTTCCCAGCCAGAAACTGGTAGATTTCTTAAAAAACACAAAAAACATCCACGCTAAACATCTGGCAATGTTTGTAGACCAAGAGGGTTTAATTCGATGACCATAGCAGTCGGAAGCGCCCAGAGCCAAAGAGGATGGTTTGACGTTCTCGACGACTGGCTCAAGCGCGACAGATTTGTCTTCGTAGGCTGGTCGGGACTACTCCTGTTCCCCTGTGCCTACC
>JAAHGE010000667.1 GCA_010672635.1 Desertifilum sp. SIO1I2
GAAGGATATAACTCCCAACTTCGAGGTGCTTCAGATGCTTGCCCAATAATTTGAGTCAGCGGTTTTCGGGGCAGAGGATCGGTGTAGGATAGGGAGTTTCCCTGACAATCAACCGGCCAGTTTAAAGCGATAAAATCTTTCCAAGCAAACTCAATAATTCCTCGTTCTTCTTGGGAACTGGGATTCGTTGGGTTGAGGTCTTTGGGTTGAGAAACCTCTGGGTTAAAGGGCACTTCTTGAAATGCTGCGGTGATGGGGAATGGTCGATTGCCTTTCATCGGGCCTGCAAGGGCTAACTCTGTAAAAATAACAAGGCAGGCTATAGTCAAAACAATCGTAAATTGACGCCCGATCGATGTCATAAGATGAGTATACTTTTCGTTAATATTGGATAGGTTGCACCAGTGCCAGAAACCGGGTTTCTTGCCAATCACTTAAGCTGAAGCCCTTGATTTTTCGGTAAAAACCCAGTTTCTCAGGTCTAATACCATTTCTCTATGAAGTTGCACTTAATAAAGCCGAAACAATATAATCCCAACCACAAATCGAAGCGATGACTTTAGGAGACAAAGAATTAAGCACTTGCCTTACTTTGTGACGTAACTCATCTAAAGAAGTACAATACTCCCAAGACAAATGGGATTTAATGTGTTCCCACAAACGTTCAATTGGGTTAAGTTCGGGACTGGCTGACGGTTGAAAAATGGGGATGACATTATCTGGCCACTGCAAGGAGTTAGTAATATGAAAGCTCCCCCGATCCATTTGGACTAAATGTAAGCTATCCGGATAGGTTTGGCAAAATTCGTTTAGAAACTCTTGAAAACACCGACTATCAAGATGGGAAAATTCCCAAAAAAAACTGTCTCCACTTATCGGTTCTATCAGTCCATAAATGTAAAAACTTTTTCGCTGCCAACCCACCCTTCCTCTCTTGTTTGACTCCTTTGAGCGTCAGCTGACGCCCGGTCAGAGTTTTCAGCCCCAAACGGGTTTCGTCTTGGCACCAATAACGAGACTTTTGTTGTCCCCCAAAATAATTCACTAACACTTTAATCAGGTCAGGCAGTTTTTTTTAAAGGTTTGTTGCACTTCAACTTGAGCTTTGGCACTACGCGGTCGTGGGACTTTCAATTTCGCGTTGAGTTGATAGCGAACAATTTTATGCACACTTTTATAAGCAATGGCAACATGACATTCTTGAGTTAGCCATTGATGAACTTCAATGTAACTATTGAATCCTTGGGCTTGAGATAAACGTTCCCGCAGTTGATTCATCACCTCAGTAGGGATGATCGGGGTCTTACCGGGTGCTTTGTTCACTTCTAAGAGTGCATCAATGCCCCCACTTTTATAGCGCTGTAACCAGCGATAGATTGTCGATTCGTTGCGTCCCAGTCGGTGGGCTAATTCTTGGCGGGTGGAAACGGCTTGAGTTTTCAGCCAATAGAGCATCTGTAGTCTTTGTGTGCTGCTGGCTGTAGTGGCGTGATGCAAGCGGTGTAGTAATTCTTCGGCACTTTCTGGTACTTCTACGAGAAAATGATTGCCCATGTTCATTGACCTCGTTTGTGTTTCTTTTAATTTAGTGCAAATTCATGGAGAATTGGTATAAGATTGGACTGAGCGCGATCGCTTCCCTCCTTTTTCCCAAGAGTCGTATCAACAACAACTCAGTGCAATCGTCTTAAATTTTGGCTGACACCACCTCAATTGGCAAGCTTTCTGACAAACTCGCCATTCACCCATCTTTTCAATCGAAGGTAGCAGAGATTACAGCGAAGTGGCGATCGCCTCACTTAAAGTCACTAAATCGCGGCCTTGGTGTTTTGAGTGATAAAGAGCCTTATCTGCGGCTAACAGCAGCACCGAACAATCGCTTCCCAAACAAGACACCACGCACGCCACCCCAATGCTAACCGTGACAATGCCCTGACCTGTTTTAGAATGTTCGTGGGGAATCGCCAAACTCTTAACAGCAACTCGCATCTTCTCCGCCAGTTCTGTTGCTTCTTTCGCATTCGTTTGAGGCAGCACGATCGCAAACTCTTCGCCCCCATAACGAGCCACCAAATCGGGGGAACGCTGGTGGCTGTGAATCACGCCCGCAATTTGACGCAAACAGCGATCGCCTGCGGGATGCCCGTAAGTATCGTTATAGGTTTTAAAATCGTCCACATCCAATAAAATCAGCGCTAAAGAGGTCCCCATCCCCGCCGACTGCTGCCAGTTAATCGCCAGATAGCGATCGAGAGAGCGACGGTTAGCCAACTGAGTCAGCGAATCAATATCCACCAAATACTTTAAGCGCTGATTCTCTTCCTTCAATTCTTGCAGTCGGGCGCTATAGCTGAGGGTTTCCACAAATAACTGCGATTGAAAATAGAGGCGATAGAGTTCGCAACTCAGCGTCACTCCCTGGTTGGTAAAACTCACCAATCCCAGACTATTGAGTTTGTAAGCCGAAACCGGATCGATCGCCGCGCCATCCCTGGCGGCGATCGCCTGCCAAAGTGCTTCTTTGAGGGGGGCTTCTTGTTGCAAAGCAATCAGCAAATCTTGCAAATGGGCGCTATAAATGCCCGCCGACGTAGGGGCAGTCTTTAAAAGCCGATCTAAAGTGAGTTCCCCGCGCCGCAAATAGTAAAACGCCAACCCCAAACGATAGGGATTGCCCCCCACCATCTTCAACAATTCATCAATTGGCGATCGCAACTCCCCCTCATCCCACGTTAACCCGTAGCGGTCGGCTAGCTCCTGGGCTTGGACTAAATTAAAATCAGCTAACCGAATCGGCAAACCCACATTAAACGGAGACTGATTGATCTTTAAAGGAACATACACCTCTGTGGAGTGAACAATCACAAGCCGCAATTTTTGAAACGCATCGACATGTTTGGCTTGTTCGTACCAATAGCGCAACAGC
>JAAHGE010000668.1 GCA_010672635.1 Desertifilum sp. SIO1I2
CCCTCATATCTGTTCTGATTTCCAATTTGCTCGTAAGTCAGCCCTTCATTTCCTTTCCAAGCTTCCTGAAAAATCAGACTCTCCAAATTACTCAAGTTTTTGAGCTGACGAGCAATCAACTTGGAATTAACAAACTCTAGAACTTGAGCAACATCCATGCTGTTTTCAAAATAACGGCTTCTGCTTTTCACTTACTTTAACCGACTTTTACCGACTCGCCAAGTAACGCAAGCACTGACTTTCATCCACCGACAAGTACCCACAGAGATTCGTAAAGTTTAGACATTGATGCAGTTTCTTCTAGAAAATCAGCTTTCTTTAGAAAGCACTCGTGGCAAATTGCGATCGCAACTTCTGAAAACAATCGACAGAGCTAATTAATATCCGCTCTCTACTGAATGTTACTGGGTTCAAGCTATCCGTTTCTCACACCTCTAGCAGTGACTGCTCAATTCTTCTCACGGTTGACCTTACTCACACCTCTTTACTTAACTTTTAGGAGTTGAGATGTTGGAATCGACGTTACCCGAAAGCAGCAAGCCTCTACCTGCTCCTCCCTCCCTCTCTTCGACAGCTTTATCTCCAACTGGAGATGCTCAGTCCGACTTAGTGCAAATCTTCAACGCCAAAAACCCAATCGTGGGTTCTGTCAGCGAAGACTTCCCATTCCTCGATTCGACTCGCGAACCCAGTCCGTTCAATACCCAAGTCACCAATCTCTTTGCGGATGCTTTTACCCTACAGATTCCTGTTGAAACCTTTCACAACTTGCAGACAGGTACAGAAGTCAATTTGGCTGTAGAACAAGTCAAACAGCAATTAGCTGAGTTCTTAGTATCTTCAGACTTTGCTAAAGTGATGCATATTACCTTTGGCAATCAATTTGACACCGAAACGGTCAAAACCCTACTTCAGGATTTAACAGAAGGTTCGTCACAGCATTTCCCGTCCATCGAAATTGTGCCGCAAGCTCAACTCCAGGGAGCAAGCGGAGCCTTTGATAGTCTGAATGGCAAGATTTATCTAGCCGGAGAGTTTGTTGCTCAAAACACTCAGAACCTGGATGCGATCGCCTCTGTCGTCCTAGAAGAAGTAGGACATGCTATTGACTCCAAAATTAACACCATTGATACCCCAGGCGATGAAGGAGAACTGTTTGCCAAACTGGTTCGGGGAGAAACCCTAATGCCACCCGAAGTCCTAGCCATTCAAGCCGAGGACGATACTGCAACCTTAGAGATTAAAGATCAATTCATTGCTGTTGAGCTATCTACCCCGACGAGTTTTGGCATTAATCTAAACTCAGTTCACTACAATCGCAATGGCAATAAATTTGTCGCCAGTAATGGCACAGGGGGAACTTACCTCTGGTGTACTGACTTTGCCTTTGGTCGCGCCTTAGAAAAAGGTCTAATTCAAAATTACACGGGTCTTGGCGGTCGAATTTCTGGTAATGCTGGCGTGTGGGACGATCAATCCGGTTCTTGGGGTCGTCAACCAAGAGCGAATAGCTTTGTTGTTTGGGACCCTAATCAAGGGGGTGCAGGTAGCGTCGGTCATGTTGGTTTTGTGGAACGAGTGAATGCGGATGGGTCTTTTACTATCTCGGAAGCAAACTTTGGTTCGGCTCGAATGTCCTTTAATTCCCGCACCATTAGTCCTGGAACGAGTGCGTTTAATTCCGCTAAATTTGTCTATCTGGGCGGTACAACCCCCGTACCCGTTGCCCCTACCCCCCCTAGCAATGCTTTTCGAGGTATCGTTGATGCGCCTTTAAATATCCGTAGTGGGCCGGGAACGAATTTTCCGATTGTGGGTTCTCTCAACGGCGCAACGAGCCGTAACTTTGATAGCGTTGCACGGGGAACGACTCACTGGGATGCTAGAGAGCAACGCAATGATAACCGTTGGTTCCGAATTCAAGGGACAAATCAATGGGTATCTGCGGCTTTCATTACAGGAAACCCTGTATTTACAGGCACGGTTGATGCTGCATTAAATGTACGTAGCGGGCCGGGGACAAACTTTGGAATTGTGGGTTCTCTGAGTACGAGTAGCCCCCGTCAAACCTTTGATGCAACCACAGTAGGAACTGCACATTGGGATGCACGAGAAAGATTTACTGAAAATCGCTGGTTCCGCATCCAAGGCACCGATCGTTGGGTCTCGGCGGCGTTTATCACCGGGAACCCTACTTACTAAAGGGTAATGAGGTGAGTGCGATCGCTTCTTCTGATTGGGACAAAAAAAGGGCGATCGCACTTCGCATAAATTTCTCAATTCCCACTGATAGAACATTGAAGGTTCTACCTTCACAACCCAACAGGATCTCAGGGTGCATTATTTCTCACACACTAGCGCTGAAGAGGATTCAATCATGTTATTTTTCAGCGATGAATGGGATCGAGAAGCCATTGTTGATGAAGAAATTCCTCCCCGACGACCTGGACGCGCTCAGTTTAGGGGGTCTTACTGGATGGCTCGATGCCAGCAACCCATTTTGCTTAAACCGGGTACGTTAGTGCGCGTTATCGAAATTCGCAATACCACCTTAATTGTAGAGCCTGTTCCCAATTACGACTCTCAATAAGTCCTCTGGAGAGATTTTTGTTTCTAATTTTCCTGTTTAATATCTCTCCTATTTTGAGTTAATTCAGTCATTTCTTGAATTTATCTTTTCTGCTCCGTTGCTTGCCGCATTCGGGTTCATTTACCATGAAAAAAATCATCTTTTTCCTACTCATCTTTACTGCTGCTATCGTTGCACTGCAACTTCCCGATCAAGCGTTTTTTACAGTCAAAATTGTTACTCAAAACTCCGATCCGTGTTTTGAAAATTCCGGTGACATTATTTGCCCTCCCTAAAAAGCAATTGCTTGCTATCTGTTGAACTTTACTCCTCTAAGAGCCATGATCGATCAAC
>JAAHGE010000669.1 GCA_010672635.1 Desertifilum sp. SIO1I2
TCCAGATCAACAAGAGCCAGCATCGCAATCGCGACGAGGCGATGAAGATGCTGAAGGCGCGTCTGTATGAGCGCGAGTTGCAGAAGCGCGAAGACGCTTCCATCAGGATAGTTCTCAGAAGCGCTTTCAACCTTCCTGGGATAACTTCCTCTAGACAATGAGAATTTTATTGGTGGAAGACGATATCCAGTTGGCGGACTCTTTGGCTGAAACCCTAACCGCCCAAAGGTATGCTGTTGATTTAGCCAGAGATGGGGAACTGGGGTTAAGACAAACAGAAGGGTTTGTCTACGATCTGATTTTGCTGGATGTGACGTTACCGAAATTAGATGGAATTGGATTGTGTCAGCGATTGCGCGATCGCGGTTATTCTACCCCCATTCTCATGCTCACGGCTCGCGATACCAGTTTGGATAAAGTGATTGGACTGGATGCGGGTGCAGATGCTTACATGGTTAAACCCTTTAACCTCCAAGAATTGCTGGCCCAAATTCGGGCTTTGTTGCGTCGCGGAAAACCTGGATCGGCTCCTATTTTAGCGTGGGGTGCCCTACAACTCGATCCGAGCAGTTATGAAGTCAAGTACAACCGCGCGCAGATTCAACTCACCCCCAAAGAGTTTGCACTGCTAGAAGCCATGTTACGCTACGGTCGGCGAGTCTTAAGCCGAACAGCCATTATCGAACAGGTTTGGAGTTGGCAAGATTCCCCAGAAGAAGACACCATTAAAACCTATATTAAAAACTTGCGCTCCAAATTAAAAGCCGCAGGCGCACCCAAAGATTTTATTGAAACTGTTCATGGTTTAGGATATCGCTTGAAAGCCTTAGATCGGGCTTAAAGCAACAGTAACTTTTCTAAAAAAGATTCATACTTAAAAGTCCACCCGACTCAGGAAGATCGCGCCATATTCCAGCCAATTCAACAGCGCTATCTATGTCATGAACTTTTGATATTCTCCCCGATTTCTCCCCGATTTCATCCCGGTTAATTTCACCTGCAATCTGTACCGTTAGTTCTCAAGTTACAGAAGAGAACGGTGTTTTCAATTCTTGCTTAAATTCACGATGCACTGGGAAATTCTGTATCGCTTGATGCAATCTTACCTCAAATTTTGAAATTTGTAGCGTAGCAAGTATGAAGATTCACAGACGCCATTTTCTCAAGTTCAGTGCAGGTGCCGCATTAGCCGTTATTGCCCACGGCTGTACCCAAAGTCAAACGGAAAGTACAGCCAATAGTGGTTCAGAAAATCCGGGTAAGATTTCCATTGGATTTTGGCCCGTTGCTTCCGGTTTACCCTTATTTGTCGCTGTCAAAAAAGGGTACTTTCAAGAGGCGGGATTGGATGTAGAAGCAGTACGATTTGCCTCGCCCAACCAAGTTGCAGAAGGCGTCATCGCCGGACGCTTGCAAGGCACGGGAAACGGCGTAGCTAGCGGGGCTTTAGGATTAGCAGAAATTACCTCACCCGGCTTATTCAAAATTTTGGCAGCCAACCCTAGCAATGCTCAATTCTTACTCGATCAAGTGATTGTTCCTAAAGATAGTCCCATTCAATCGGTAGCGGATCTCAATGGTAAAAGATTTGCCACCGGCCCAGGGGCACAAAATAAAGCGATCGCAGAAGCCATTTTAACCGCTGCGGGCGTTACAGAACCCAGAGTACAACAACTCGAAATTAGCCAACATGTCGCCGCCCTCGAATCGGGACAAATTGACGCCGCCTACACCCTAGAACCCACCGGAACCGTCGGTGAAATGAAAGGCATTACCCGCATTTTAGAAAACGGGGTTGTGGCTAAATATATCCTTGGCGACCCGATGGCCCCCTGGTTTGGAGGCGCAGCCGCCCTCAGTACCCAATTTATTGAACAATATCCCCAAACCACCAAAACCTACGCTGAAGCCTATCGTCGCGCCATTCTCGACATTCGCAACAACCCCGACGAAGCCCGCCAATACATGACGGGTTACACCGCCATTGAAGGAGAACTGGTGCAAAAAGTCCCTTTGGTGAATTACACCATGTACGACGAATTTACACCAGCAGATGTGGCTTACTTCCAAAAATTCTTTGACTTCATGACCGAAAAAGCCGTCTTTTCTCGCAAGGTTGATGTTGCTGCCTTAATGTACCAATCCGCTTAATCTAGGAGACATTGATGATGGTAGATACTGCTACCAACCAGCGCATTGCACCCCCCGAACACTTTGTTTCCGTGCAAGGCTTATGTAAGTCTTTTGGCGAAGCTGTTCTCTACGATAACTTTAATCTCGATTTAGCCAATAACCAATTAGTCTCAGTGTTCGGCCCCAATGGTTGCGGTAAATCGACGCTGATTAATATGATTAGCGGCTTGATGCCTTTTGACAAAGGCGAGATTCGCATCCACGGGAAACCCATTCGCCGCGCCCGTATTGGCTATGTGTTTCAAAATTATCGCGATGCCATGCTACCTTGGCTGAGTGCCTATGATAATATTGCCTATCCGTTGCGGGTGAAAGGCGTTGGGGAAAGAGAATGTCGCGATCGCGTTGAGCAATTAATTGCTACGTTTAATATTCAACTCGATCTCAAACGCTATCCCTACAGCTTTTCTGGAGGTCAGCAGCAACTCATCTCCATTATGCGGGCCCTAGTTGCCGACCCAGAAGTGCTATTTCTGGATGAACCCTTCTCGGCGCTAGATTTTGAAACCACCCTATTCGTCCGCGACAAACTCCAAGAAATTTTTATGACCGCCCAAATTCCGATGTTTATGGTGGTGCATAACCTAGAAGAAGCGGTTTTCTTGGCCGATACGATCTTACTCCTCAGCAAGCGTCCTACGCGGGGGCGCGTCAATGTCGTGGCACGACCTCGCGCTGTATCTCGTCGCGCGC
>JAAHGE010000067.1 GCA_010672635.1 Desertifilum sp. SIO1I2
GTTTAATATCGAGATTCTCGTCGTAATGCTCGTAGTTAAATTCCGGCCCCCAATTATTATCAGGATCGCGGGGAGAATGGTGATACCAATAGTCGTGATCGATTTGAGTTAGAGGGCTTTTGGCTTCTGAATGGTTATAAATCCCATCCATAATAATGCGAATACCACGAGCATGACACTCATCAACTAAACGCTTTAAGCCTTCTGTTGTACCATAGCTTGATTCTGTGGCAAAGAAGTAACGCGGGTTATATCCCCAACTATAATCTCCGGGATATTCTTTAACGGGCATTAATTCAATGGCGTTAATCCCCAAGTCGCAGAGATAATCTAATTTTTCAATAACATGTTTATATTTACCGCGTTCGTAAGGATCGTCTTCTCCGCCAGAAAAATCACCCACATGCATTTCATAAATCACTAAAGCATGGTCGGGAGGAAGATCCTTATCGTCATTCTGCCAAACATAGGTATCAATAATTCTTTGTCCATCTTTCACTCGAACAACACAGTTCTGCGTTGGGTTATCAATATCTGTGGCGTAGGGATCGTTAACATCTACCCATTCATCAGGTTCAAAGAACCAAGACTTTGTTTGAACGCGAAACTTGTATTGATACTCGCCGTCCTTGAGTTCTACTTGGGTTCTGAAATATCCTTTGTCATCTTTTTCCATTGGGATTTCTTCCCAATCCGAAAATGAGCCGATTAAAGCAGCACCTTTGTTATAGGGAGCAAATAACTTAAATTCGATGGAAGCCATAGGGAGCGCTGAAAATTTAACGAGTGAATATCTGTATTGTCGTTGGCACTCCCAGAAAGGCACATCATTCTGGAGAAATAAGTTTTAGGTGCCCCTAAACATAGGAAATAGCTCCGTGCGGTGCAAGCAGTTTAAGGTGTGGAGAACAGTCGTTTTCTAGCTTAAATGAGCGATCGCGCTTCTAATCCAATCTTCGGCATCCTGATTGCCCGATAACTCCGGTTCCTGACTCAGAGATTGTAAGGCTTGGGTAATTTCTTCAGTGGTATACCCTAGCGCCAACAAGGTCATTTCTACATCTTCTTGGAGGGTGGGAGACAGCGCCACAGTTGTGGGAATAGACACCCCGGTTTGCATCCGCCATTGAGCCAGCTTAGTCCGTAATTCTAAAGCAATCCGTTCTGCGGTTTTACTCCCCACTCCTGGGGTTCTGACCAATTGCTTGACATTCCCGGTGACAATCGCCTGAACTAGGTCTTGTAAGCCTAGCGTATCTAAAAGCGCGATCGCTAACTGCGAGCCAATTCCATTGACGCTGACCAGTTGGCGAAATAGATCTCGTTCGGCAGAGGAGGCAAACCCATATAAGATCGGTTGGTCTTCGCGGATCTGATAGTGGGTGTAGACTTGCACCATCTCCGTCGCGGCTTCAGAAAGTTGCTGCGCCAAACGCTTAGAAATTTGTAGTTCATAACCCATCTGGTTAACTTCTAGCAGCAATACAACCCGATTGCCCTTATTTTGCTGAATTTCTGCAACAGTACCTTTGAGATAGCTAATCATGGGTTAGAAACACAATGTCGCAAGACTCCAATCCCTGGTTGACTTCACGCTCTTTTGGGTCGGTTGGGTTGAAGTCCGAAAACCAACACTAACCCTGGCTGCTGTTGGGTTACGCTAACGCTAACCCAAACGACAACATAGTCAATCAGCTCCAATCCTACTGTATGACACGCGAAAAGCGCTTCCCCGATCGAGAAACGCTTAAATCAAAGCCTTGGCGGAGGTTCCTATTGGATAAAGCCAAAGTATTGCAAGCCTTCCCAAATTCCCGCAGCACAGGCTTTTTGAGCCAAATAGCGATAGTCCGTTCCATTGGCTTCATGCCACTGGCGCAATTCAGGAAGGGCATTCCCAACAATAATTCCGCGTTCCGTACCGACGCTAAACAGGGCAATATCATTCCCAGAGTCGCCGCAGACCACGGTTTTTTCAGGGGAAATCTGCCATTTTTGCCGAAGAAACTGCATCGCTAGCCCCTTATCGCCTTTTTCCGGTAGGATATCCAAATCCTTACCGCCACTGTAGACAAGCTTAAAGTTGAGGTCTTGCGCCTTGAGCGCGTCTTCAAGTCGGGGAAGAACTTCAGGGGCAACAGTTTCGCTTAAAAAATAACTGACCTTGAAGGGTCGTTGCTCCGAGTCTGGTTGAGCTAACAAGTCTGCAAACTTACCTGCTATCTCTACGACCAACTGGCGATTCCATCCCGGCGAAAGTTGTTGCGACCATTGAGAATCGGGGGTTTCATCCTGGGGATTGAGATAAACTTCAGTCCCAACAGCCGTGACGAGGGCATCGGGATCGAGCAAGTGTTTTTCCGATCGCAGGTGTTTGTAAGAAACTAGCGATCGCCCGGTTGAGTAAACGATCTTTGTACCATAGTCTTGACGGTAACTCGACAGTCGGTCGTTGAGGAAGGCTAAAGCCGCATCATCCCCAACGAGGGTATTGTCCAAATCAGTCACAAATAGGAATTTCACGGGATTTCTCACAAACAACGATCCCTGAATCTGGGGATCGCATGGGCTGAAACTG
Source organism: Desertifilum sp. SIO1I2 (assembly GCA_010672635.1). GTDB lineage: Bacteria > Cyanobacteriota > Cyanobacteriia > Cyanobacteriales > Desertifilaceae > Desertifilum. Next base: position 2,579 of record JAAHGE010000067.1, read on the forward strand.
CCCCAATTCTACCGGGAGGCTTCCCCAGAGTCTAGGAATCTTTAGTTAGATTCTCGTCGGATTCGATCGCCGAATCGTGTACAATTAAGCTAGTCGTATCCCTTCGATATCAAGAAATTCTTTGAGTTTGTTGAATCGAAAAAGTCCGATGCTGCTTGTTGTAAAAAGGTCAACTTAAACGTGAAACAGCACATTCCAAGGAGGTTCGTTGCCCAACTGGGAGGTTCGATGAAAGCAGAGAACTACAAACCCAGTCTACCTAGATCCTGGGACGGGTAAGCGAGTTTGCCTTATGGAATTCTTGGAACTGTTCAGTACCTTTTTCCTTCGTTTTTTGGTCAGCGAGTCCGAACGGTAAATAAGTGGACTTAAATCAGATATTTAAAACGCCGAATCCCATCATCGGTGTCGTTCATTTACAACCCCTCCCAACCTCAGCGCGTTGGGGAGGAAACTTGAAAAGTGCGATCGCCAGAGCCGAACAAGAAGCAACGGCTTTAGCCTCTGGCGGCGTTCACGGGATTATTGTAGAAAACTTTTTCGATGCGCCCTTTGCTAAAGAGAGCGTCGATCCGGCGGTTGTGAGTGCGATGACTTTAATTGTCGATCGGATCATGAACCTGGTGACGCTCCCCATCGGAGTGAATGTCTTGCGAAATGACGCCCACAGCGCTTTGGCGATCGCCAGTTGTACGGGGGCCGCTTTTGTGCGCGTCAACGTCCTCACGGGCGTGATGGCAACCGATCAGGGGTTAATAGAAGGGTCCGCCCGCGAACTGATGCGCTATCGCCGCGAACTCGATAGCAACGTCAAGATTTTGGCCGATGTCCTGGTGAAGCACGCCCGACCCTTGGGATCGCCGAATTTAACCACTGCCGTTCAAGAAACCATTGAACGCGGGTTAGCCGATGGCGTGATTCTCAGCGGTTGGGCAACCGGCAGCCCGCCCAGCCTCGAAGACCTCGAACTCGCCAGCGCCGCCGCGAAAGGCACGCCGGTTTTTATCGGCAGCGGTGCCAACTGGGAAAATATCTCCACCCTCATTTCCGCCGCCGATGGTGCAATTGTATCGAGTTCCCTCAAACGGCACGGACGAATTGACCAACCCATCGACCCCATCCGGGTAAGTCGTTTTGTAGAAGCCATGCGTCGCGGAGTTGCTGCTAAAAATACAGCCCCCGCCTCTAGCGTGCCAATTCCGTCTTATTCGGAGTGAAAGCGATTCGATACAATCAACAACAGATGGCAACACTTCTAACCCAGAAGCGTCAACCCATCAGGTATCCTGCACTCACGTTGAGGAATTGGCCATGCAAGAGCAACACGCTTCATCCTGGAGCAAGGGGCGGGCAACCCGCCAATTAATTGTCCCATTGAGTCTTGGCGCGATCGCCCTAGCTGGGACGATAGGCGTTGCGATCGGCTCGCGATTTTCCGTCGCCCAAGCCCAATCTTCTAATCAAGTCGATGAGCTAATTGCCAACCCCTCCAACCCCGCTCAAATTGCTCTTGCGGAACATCTGGCTCAAAGTGGGGCGAAAATGTATGGGGCTTACTGGTGTCCTCACTGCACCAATCAAAAGAGGCTCTTTGGTCGCGAAGCCGCTCGCCAACTGCCTTACATTGAATGCGACCCTCAAGGGGCAAACCCTCAACCCGCCTTGTGTCAAGCAGCAAACATCCGCGCCTTTCCAACGTGGATTATTAATGGCGAACTGTATTTAGGCACTCAATCGTTAGAAAAGCTAGCCACCTTATCGGACTATAGAGGGTCGCGCAATTTTTAAAAAATGAGCAACCCCAGACCTTTTAGTACAATAGGTCTGAACGGGAAGCAATTGCAAACTGAATGATTTGAGCAAGGTATTATGAGGCGTCGACGTTCTACTCCCTGGATTCATCGTTGGTCGCGTCCCGCTCTAGCGGCGATCGCAACATTAGGTGCCCTAGAAACAGCGTTTCTCACCGTTGCAGAACTGACGGGCAATGCATCAGCAGTCTGTCCCACCACTGGCTGCGAACTGGTACTCACCAGTCCCTACGCAATGGTCTTGGGGATTCCCTTGACCTTATTTGGCTTTTTAGGTTACTTGACAATGGGGCTGCTAGCGATCGCCCCTTTGCTCGTCAATGCCGAAACTCACAAAGAACGGCGATCCCAACTCGAAAGATCGACCTGGTTCCTCCTATTTATTGGCGCAACCGCCATGCTCGTGGGTAGCGCCTATCTGATGTACATCATGGCAGCGGTTGTTCAGGCATTTTGCCCTTACTGCGTTGCTTCCGCGATTTTCTCCCTAGCGCTGTTTGTCCTTACGATTGTGGGTCATGCCTGGGAAGATGTCGGCCAGTTGTTGTTTACCGGGATTATTGTAGGGATGGTGGTTCTATTGGGTACATTGGGCTTGTATGCCAACGTTAACCAACCGCCCGTCGCTCAACAGCAAGATGCAAAAACGCCTCCACCCGTTACCACCGTTTCAGGCGAGGCAGAAATTGCCCTGGCACGTCACCTCAGCGAAATTGGCGCGCGAGAATTCGGGGCCTATTGGTGTCCCCACTGCCACGACCAAAAAGAACTGTTTGGCAAAGAAGCCGCTCAACTGATTAATTATGTTGAATGTGCGGCTGACGGTCAAAACTCCCAAATGGAACTCTGTCGCTCTCAAGGAATTACTGGCTTCCCCACCTGGGAAATTCGCGGACAGATGTATCCCGGCGTCCAAAGCTTAGAGTCACTCGCGCAACTATCGGGCTATCAGGGGCCGCGCAACTTCCTTCGCTAGGCACGCAAAGGAGAATTCCCCCTTGAGGTGGATGTGAAATCTATCCCAAGTGTGACTCGAATCACAAAAGTTAACTTTTTCACATCACAGCTTGGGGGGAGAGGGCAATGCGATAACAGTTATAGACTCTGTGTGATGGGGAACTGTTATGGCTCGCTTACTTCCGGTTAAAAGTTCTACGGCTCTCCACGCGATCGCTTTCACTGTAGCTGTCGCTCTTATTGCCGGTCAACACAAATCCAAACCGATACAGTTCTCCCAGTCTGGGCCTCAACAGCCGACTATCGTTCAGGTGCAGATTGAGTCAGAAGTCCCGGTCGCCCTGCGCCCCTCTGCAAGCGTCACCCATTAATTGAGGAAATGGATTTCTCAAGCATTGAAGGTGCCAGTTAGAAGAAAAGCTAGTTATACTGAAACTTCAAAGTTGCGCTCAAGTTGCAACACTTTCCAGGGTATCTCGCAATCTCCAAAAATCAGTTTACGATTGAATCATTCCAGTTTTGTCTAAACCAATATGAAGCTAGGCAAAAAAGCCAAGCGCTTTTGGGCTAGTTTGAAACATCGGGGGGGTGAAGAGGGACGCATTCTCTTCACCTCCTTTGGAATTACGGGCTTAACGATCTTGCTCCGGTTTATGGGGCTACTTCAGGCCAGTGAATGGACAGCCCTCGATCAGCTCTACACCCTTCGCCCCACGCCACCGCAGGACGAACGCATCGTTATTGTGGGCATTGATGAAGCAGATTTACAAACCATCGGCACCTGGCCCATTCCTGACGCGGTAATGGCAGAACTGCTGACAGCCATTGCGAGCTATCAACCGAAAGTCATTGGCTTAGATATCTACCGAGACTTGCCCATTGAACCGGGTCACGCCGAGCTTCAGGAAGTGATGGCAAGTTTACCCAATCTCATTGGTATTGAATGGCTAGCGGATACTTACTGGTCTGGAGTCCCTGCCCCCCAAAGCCTCGTTAAAGATCGCCGCGTGGGTTTTAATAATGTTGTCACCGATCCAGATGGCACGGTTCGGCGCAATACCCTTTACATGCATATCGATGGTAAAGCGCGCACCAGCTTTGCTCTCAAGATCGCTTTTTTGTATCTTCAACACTATGGCATTACTCCAATGCCTGCTCAGAGCAATCCCCAGTATCTGCAATTGGGCGAGGGCGTTTTTCCTCCCTTCCGCTCCAATGATGGGGGTTACATACGCGTTGATGATAAAGGCTATCAAATCTTAGCGGATTTTCGCGGGCCGGCGGAAACCTATACCCGCGTTTCCATGATGGATGTGATTGAGGGCAAGGTTGAGGCTGATTTATTGCGCGATCGCATTGTGTTGATCGGTTCGGTGGCCACTCGCTTGCGCGACTTCTTCCGCACTCCCTATAGTAATGGGCTAATCGTCTCTAAAAAAGCGGTACCTGGGGTAGAACTACAAGCTAACTTTATTAGCCAAATTCTGGATGTTGCCCTGTACGATCGCCCCATCTTGCAAACGCTCCCCAATCTCTGGGAATGGCTGTGGATACTGGCTTGGGCGTATTTAGGCGCGAGTTTTAGCTGGTCGATTAGTTCGCCCCAGCGTTTGGGGTTGCATTTATTTGCCGCCCTTTCGGGGTTAACAGGCGCATGCTACGCTGCCTTTTTGGTGGGGTGGTGGCTGCCTTTTGTGCCACCCGCGATCGCTTTGAGCGGATCGGCAATCTTTATCATCAGTTATTTGGCTCACCAAAAGGAAGAGTTAAACCGTTCTAAAGAGTTTTTACATAAGGTGATCGATTCGATTCCCGATCCGGTCTTTGTCAAGGATAAAAACCATCGTTGGGTTGTCCTCAACCAAGCTTACTGTAACTTGATTGGCTATCCCCTCGAAGCGTTGCTGGAGAAGTCGGATCGCGATGTCTTTTCTCTGCGAGAGGCTGAGGCCTTTCGCCAACACGATGAGGAGACCTTTTTCACCCACGAGTCGCAAGAAAGCGAAGAGTCGCTGACCGATGCGCGGGGGGTAACGCATTTAATTGCCACGAAGCGATCGCTCCACCAAGATGCTGCTGGGAATTTGTTTTTGGTTGGGGTGATGCGCGATATTACGCAACGCAAGCGCCGGGAAGAGGAATTAAAGCTCTCGAATGAGGAGTTAAAGATTTCCCAGAACCAAATGCGCTATTTAGCCTACCACGACAATTTAACGAGACTGGCCAATCGCAAGCTGTTTGAAGAGAATTTAGCGCAGGCGATCGCCGAGGCGGAAGCAAACCATCATTGGATTGCGATTTTATTTCTAGACTTGGATGGCTTTAAGGACATTAATGATACGCTGGGTCACGATGGCGGAGATCTGCTTCTCAAGGCGGTGGCGCTGCGCTTAACGGGGTGCTTGCGGAGTAGCGATACAGTAGCCCGGTTTGGCGGCGATGAGTTTACGGTCATTTTGCCGAAAATTCCCACCATTGCGGATGCGGCAAGGGTCGCCGACAAGATTTTAACCACTTTGATGGAAAGTTTTTCGATTAACGGTCAAACCCTATCTGTGACGACAAGCATCGGAATTAGCCTCTATCCGGTAGATGCCGAGAAAATAGAAAATTTAATTAAATGTGCTGATACTGCCATGTACCGAGCCAAAGATCTAGGGAAAAATCGCTACGAATTCTGGCACAATCTTCCTAATGCCTCGGATTGCGATCGCGCGAGGCTGTCACATCCGAATGATTCGGGATGCCCTAGTCAAAATCAGTCCGAGCTGTAACGGTTGCAAGTCAGGGGCTGAAGTCATCGGCAATCGCGCTAGTTCCCGTATTTTCCGATCGCGATCGTTCGCTTTCAACAAGACTTTATAAAAGTCCCCCAATTTTGTCCCGAATCTGAGCAAAAAACCCTGAAGTATTGAGTATCGATAAGTTGCTCGAAACAGCTACCGTACATTTACGGATTTTATCGACTTCAGTGGATGTACTGATATAATAATCTAAGGAGTCATTGGCCTACAGTCATGCACATTACAGGCACTTTACTAAGGCTTACGGGAACACTGGCACTGGCGCTAAGTTTTCAAGCGATGGCTGTTGGCAATGCGTGGGCAGCCCCCCACCAATTGCAGTTTGCGGAAACTTCCGATTTCCAACTCGAACAGACTGTCAGGGACGGCTTACGCAATTATGAACCCCCTGATAACGGCAGACCCGACAGCAGCGACAGTTCCGGTACGATGTAGTTCTTGCTCAAAGCTGTTTAATCGGGAATGGGAACCGATTGCCACCAGCGATCGTTTTGGATGAGCGTGTGCGTTTGCCACGTCGTAGAGGTTTGAGAAAAGTCGGATCGATAATGGCCGCCACGACTTTCCTGCCGAAATACTGCACTTTTAAGAATAAGCTGACCAATTTCCAGGAGGTTCCACGTTTCTCCCCACAACCGTAACGTGCGATCGCACTCTGGAAAAGGAAACTGAACGAGGGTTCCCGGCTGAAGATTTTGGAAAAATTGCGTGCTTGGCAATTGCTCAAACTCTTGTTGCAACTCTGAGAGTTCGGCGATCGCTGCTTGTAAAACCTCAGCCGAACGACAAATTCCCGCACTCTGCCACATCAAAGCTTTAAGCGATGTTGCGATCGCTTCGAGTTGCTCTGGTGCAGGCAATGCCTCTAACATTACCTCTACCTTCTGTTGAGTCGTTCCCTCATCCAACACAGGCAGTAACTCTAGATGCGCTAACTGAGCGCCAAACACAATACACTCTAACAGAGAATTGCTCGCCAATCGATTTGCCCCATGCACCCCCGTACTCGCCGTTTCGCCCACCGCATACAAGCCTGGAATAGACGTACGACTTTGCAGATCGGTGGCGATGCCCCCCATCCAGTAATGGGCGGCGGGTGCCACGGAGATCGGTTCTGAAAAAATATCAATTCCCCAATGCTGGCAAACCTGAAGGATATTGGGAAAACGCTTTTGAATCGTTTCGCGGGGAATGGGGCGCAAGTCTAACCAGACGTGAGGCGCTGCGGTGGCTTGCAAGTGGCTAAAAATTGCGCGACTGACAACATCCCTAGGGGCAAGTTCCCCCTGGGGGTGATAGTCAAAGGCAAAGCGCCGCCCTTGAGCATCGACTAAATGCGCCCCTTCACCGCGCACGGCTTCACTAATTAAAAAATGCGGGGCCCCAGTTTTGGTGAGGGCGGTAGGATGAAATTGGAAAAACTCTAGATCGCGCAATAAGGCACCTGCACGATAGGCGATCGCCACACCATCCCCGGTACTCAAGGCGGGATTTGTAGTTTGAGCAAACACCTGTCCGCCCCCTCCTGTGGCTAAAATTACCGCTCTAGCCCGTATCCAGCGAATTTGACCTTGATAGGCAACGCTCACCCCCTGACAGGCACCTGTGTAGGGATGCAGCCATAAACTCAAAGCAAAGGCTGCCGGGATAGTGGTGATGTGGGGACATTGCAAAACCCGTTCGCCTAAAATACTAACCACAGCACGTCCGGTGGTGTCAGCGGCGTGTAAGACGCGGCGGCGGGAGTGGGCGGCTTCTAGCGTCAGGGCCAGTTGGGTACCGTGGCGATCGAACTCAACCCCCAAGTCAACCAGAGATTCAATGCATTGGGACGCTTGGCAAACCAAAAATTCAACGGCTTCGCGATCGCATAAACCCGCTCCGGCTTGCAGCGTATCGTGAATATGTAATTCTGGGGAATCTTCCGGGGCGATCGCCGCAGCAATTCCCCCCTGCGCCCAGTCGCTAGCTGAGAGCGCTAGGGCATCTTTACTAATTAAACCGACGCGATAGTGACGAGGCAAACACAGGGCAGCATACAAGCCAGCCGCACCTGCTCCGACTACTAGGGCGTCATACAAGTCAGAGAGCTGCGGCTGAGAAATATTGGCGTTCAAGGGCTAAATTCAGCAGTAAAAAGGGGTTAGAGAAAGGACGGACTCAAGGCCCGCCCTTTAAGGTTAGCGATTAGTCGTAAATTCCGTTATTGATGCGATCGTCTCCTTCCGTGAAAACGGTTTCAACGCGGGTCACGGTAAAGTTATCCAAATTTTGTTGCAAAATTTCTTTTTGGCGATCGCTCAACCCAGAAATTTCTAGAACAGATTCGACGCTATCGTAAGGCGCGTTCTCCACAATTTTAGCGGCAAGAGTGGGGTACATCCCTTGATACCGCCGGAACGCGCGGACGTTGGTGTTATTTAAATCAATTTTCTTGCCAAACTCGGTTGCTAGCTTTTCGTCCGCCTTATTGCGGAGTGGGGTGACTTCTGCGGCCAGTACCGTGGAGCTACCCAAGCGTACATCTGACAAGGTTAGGGCATTGGCACGACCGACGCTTGTCAAGTTAAGACATGCGACTGCCATGATTACTATCGATACCCAGCAAGCAAAGCGTCTCATTAAATCGATCCCTCCCAACAATTAAAGTGTAATCTGGACACTGGATTGCGAATATATATCGATCTATTATCGGACTCATCTGTACAATTTCAGCGCTCTTGTCGTTCAGATTCGGGAGTTTCCTTGGTTAATAAAAATTTGTCGAGGTCGTCAAACGAGCAGGCATAGGTAATTGTTGGGGTTTCGTAACCTTTGAGATTGACTGAATATTCGGCAAATCCGGTGGGATCGGCGCTAAAACTTGCTAAATATTGATAAGTCGTCTTACCGAGTGCCACATCTTGACCGATTTGTTTGGTACAGGTTTCCAGCCGGAAGGCAGAGTTGACGGTATCGCCTAGGGCGGTATAGTCGGGGCGATCGCCGCTGCCTGTATTCCCCACCATTGCATACCCCGTGTTCAAACCCGCGCCAATGCGGAGGGGAAAGGGGAGGGGATGGCGGGTGGTCAATTCCTCGGTCATTTTATGCAGATCGCTTAAGGCGTGGAGAATGCGGAAGAGTTCTTCTTGATTAACGCCTTGAGTTCCGTGAAACCAGACGGCCATGATTGCATCGCCAATATATTTATCGACCCAACTCCCGCGCTGGCGGATAATATTTCCGGCATGGCGGAACCAACTGCCAATCATTTCTGAAAGAACTGTTTCGTCAAGTTGGCGGGTTAAGACGGTGAAGTTGCGAATATCGACGACGACGACTGAAATGAGGCGGCGAACGTGCAGCGTGGCGGTTGCGTTAAATTCTCCAGAATCTAACCCCATTGCGTCGCTGGGGTTGTTGGGAACTGAAGGACAATAAAAATCTAATTCAGTTTGACCGAAGGTGAGGCGATCGCCATGTTTGAGGGTAACGGGAACGCTGACTCGGCGTCCGTTGACAAACGAGCCATTTCGACTGCCTAGATCGATTAGGTAGTAGTCTCCGGTTTCTGTACATTGCAACATCGCGTGGTTGCGCGAGATCCACGGATCGGAGAGAACCAAGTTATTATCTTCACTTCGACCAATCGTCCAGCAGTTACTACCAACTAGGGGTAAATAGCGCTTTCCTGAGTCGGTTTGCAGGACGAGATGAGGATTGGATTCTAGAGTCACTGAGGGCTGAGTCATTAGAGAATGTTTCCCTATGATGCATCCTGACACATCCATTCCTGTCAGTGCTAGGGGGAGAGGATTCAAAAGGGAATTAGGTTTCCTTTTTCAATCTCGCAAAGCCTCAAGGGTGAGGTTTTGAGACTGACTTGGGGAAACCGCTTCTTGAACTGAGTTGGGGATGGTTATAGGGTTCAAGACGATCGGGTTAGACGTTCAGGTTGCATGAGGGCGATGACGACACGCAATTCTGTTATAACCTTTAACTGACTCTTGGCTTCATACTGCCGATCGAGCTGCAACCCAGAAAAGACTATCCACTAAAATTGTACTCAAGACTGCTCCACCGAATGCCCACCAGTAAGACTTTTTGGAACGCAAGGGCAAAAGTCCTGCCACCAGTAAAATGACGATCAGCGCGATCGCCCAACTCAGGCCCCAAGGGGTTTGAATTTGAGCGATCGCACTTTTAAAGATGGGGCGAATCAAGTCTAGTTCTGGCTCAACTTGCATGAGTTGACGCCAGTGTGGAATTAAATTAACAAGGTAAAAATAAATATCGGTGACGGCGGTGCCGAATAGGGAGCCAAGGTAAAATAAGTTGCCAACGCTGCCCGAACGACGCCAGAGGCTGATGAGAACGAAGGGAACGCCAATGGCTTCTACGGGAAGGTGGAAGAGGGGTTCCCAGCGCAACCATCCCCAGTAAATTGAACCCGCTAGCCAACTCCAACTAAATCCGAGGATTAAATCGCCCCACAACTCGGTCTGTTTTTGCGATCGCCAAACGTATCCTAGCGCCACCCACCCCAAAGTGAGCAGCAAACTCAGGATTGGGAATTGGCGCACCAAAGGCGCTTGGAAAAAAACCGGGACGCTAACTAAGAGTAGGGAAACAATGCCAATCTGCCACGGTCCAGGAGAGGTTAAGGTTTGCCACCACTGGGTTTTGCGATCGCTTCCCCAACGATTTATTGTCAATAGCTCGGAAAAGGAGGTGTGATTAAGCAAAGCGATTTTAATTTTTGTTACTTAAGTTTATCTTTTTTAAGATATCAGATTTGTGAATTCTTGCCCTTATCCCCCTGGGGGGTATTTTTATTGTAAGGCCGATCGGCAAACTTCACCGAATCGTCATACATGGGGTTTCGCAAGAGATTTAAAATTGATTACAATGCGGCCAGTATTTTCCAAAAACAGAGTATGACTCGAAATCAAGCGCTAAAGCTTACGAGTTTAGCGACCTTTACGGCGCTGTTCCTGCTCAGCTTAGAGGCCTCGAAGGCAACCGCTCAGGTACCGCCGACGGCTGAAATTTCGCCACTTAGCGAACAGATGAATATTTGGCAAGCTGCTTTTTTAGGGATAAATTCGGTTAACCCCTGCACCATCCCTAAAA
>JAAHGE010000670.1 GCA_010672635.1 Desertifilum sp. SIO1I2
TCAAATTTTGCGGTGTATCGCGATCTTGTCACAGCCTTTTGAGTCAAGGAAGTTAAGAAACTAAAGAAAATCCTTTACAAAGTAGGAGGACTTGCTTAGGATATTTCTAAAGATAATTCTTTAGAAATATGAGATCCACTTCAGACCGACCTCAATCACTTGTGCGTGCTGCAACATTGGCAGAGCTTCAGGAAAAAGGGCAATTACTCGTGCGGTTGAACCAGCAACCTGTTGCATTGTTCTACAGCAACGATCGCGTTTATGCGATCGACAACCGCTGTCCACACATGGGTTTTCCACTACACGGCAGTGTTTGCAAAGATGGGATCGTCACCTGCCCCTGGCACTATGCTCGCTTTGACCTGGCAAGCGGCGGCACGTTTGATTCCTGGGCAGATGATGTGCGATCGTTTCCCGTGCAGATTCAAAATGGGGAAATTTGGGTGGACGTTGCCCCACTGAGCAACCTCAAAGCCCACCAGCAGCAACGATTGCAGGATGGACTGGAACAAGGAATTTCCCTGGTGATTGCAAAATCGGTGATTGCCCTGCTGGATCTGGGAGTTGCGCCAACGGAACCGTTTCAACGTGGACTATCTTTTGGCACTCGCTACAACAAAACTGGATGGGACACAGGACTCACCATGCTCACCTGCATGATAAATCTGTTGCCCTATCTCGATGAGAGCGATCGCCCCCGCGCCCTCTATCAGGGACTTTCTGCGGTTGCTCGTGACAGTGCAGAAGCTCCCCCACATTTCCGAGTCCACCCCCTGCCCACAACGAACCTGGATTTTGTCACCTTAAAAGCCTGGTTTCGCCAGTTCATTGAACAACGCGATCGCGAAGCGGCGGAACGATGTTTGGTAACAGCTATAGAACTTGGAATTAGTCGGACTCAAATTGCTGAGATGCTATTTGCCGCAGCAACGGATCGCCGTTATCTGGATGTGGGTCATGTGCTGGATTTTATCAACAAAGCGTTGGAAGCTCTGGATGCGATCGATTGGCAAGAAGCTGAATCTGTTCTAGCAAGCTTAGTGGCAGGATTAGCCAACGCCACTCGCATGGAAGAAGCCAGTTCATGGCGATATCCCGTGGATTTGGTGGCAATTCTAGACGGTGCGTTTGAGCAATTGCCTGCTGCGCTAGAAGCTGGAAAATCTCATCCAGGAGAGTGGGTGCAACCGCCAGAATTTATGTCAGTGTTGTTGGGAGAGGATGCTCAAGCGATCGCCGACAGTTTATTGAATGCGTTGCGATCGGGCTGTACAGAGGCGCAGTTAGCCCAAATCGTCACCTATGCGGCTGCCCTGCGAGTCGCCCGATTCCACACCAATAACGATCGTGGAGACTGGAACAGCGCCCACCATCCCTTTACCTTTGCCAACGCCGTGCAGCAAGGCATTCGTCGGGTTCCAACCCTCGAACTGCTGCGGGGTGTATTTGATGCCGCCATGAGCGTTTATTTGAACCGATTTCTCAACGTACCACCCGCTCGCTTGCCCGATGCGAAAGACATCGTTGCCAATCCCGAATCCTTACTAGAAAAATTGCCTGACCTGCTCGATCGCCAGCAACAGGTGAATGAAACCGGACGATTGGTGGCGCAATATCTTTACAGCGGTGGCAATCCTAAAGCGTTGATGGCAATGCTGGCAAAACTCATGCTGCGTGAAAATCGAGATTTCCATGTGATGCAATCGATAGAAGCGGCATTCCGGTTATATTCTCAACTGGCCGATCCGACAGAAGGAGTCCCTGTACTGGTAGCAACTGCGCGATATCTGGCGGCTCATGCACCCACGATGCGATCGCAAGAACAAACTTACCAGATGGCATATCGGCTGCATCGGGGCGATCGATTATTTGAGGAAACAGAGTAGCCCTCTCATTTTCGCCATTGATTTGCGCGAATATTTTCATCTGCTAATTGCGCTGTCTCCTGAATGCGTTTAGCACGAGTTTCTGGTTTCTTTGCTGTTGCGATCCACTCTAAAATTCCGCGTTTAACCGATTTGGGAAACGCCATAAAGTTCTGCGTTGCTAGGGGATAAGTAGCAAGTGCCTGTTCTAAATCGGGTGGAATTTCCAATGCTTCAATCGCATCTAACGCATTCCATGAGCCATCTTGTTTGGCAGCCTCTACCTTTGCTAACCCTGCAGGCATCATTAGCTCTTGTGCAATCAGTCGCTCGACCCGATCCTTGTTTAACTTTGACCAACCTGTGCGTGGTTTACGAGGCGTAAACCATAACAGCGATCGCTCATCATCTAATTTGTTGGGTTTACTATCAATCCAGCCAAAACAAAGCGCTTCTTCCACTGCTTCGTCGTAATCAAACCGAGGTTTACCTGTTCCCTTTTTGTAGCTAATCAGCCAAATTCCTTCTTTGCGCGTGCAATTTTGCGCTAACCAACTGCGCCATTCTGCACGTGTCTTTGGATGGACCGAGTTCTCAGGAGCGTTGACCATAAGTGACACCAAATTATTTAAGTAATTCTTACTGGCAAATGATTTGATAAGCGCAACGCCGTTCTCCTGAAATAATATGCTCGACTCGCTGAATGTGCGTATCATCGCCCAATATTGCCTGAAAGACCTCTAATTCTTTTGCACAAAGACCCGTACAAGCCGTTGCGGCCGCACAGATAGGGCAATGATTCTCAATCAATAAAAATGACCCGTCCCCCTGAGTTTGTACCTCTGCCATATAACCTTCATGGGTGCGGATCTCAACCAATTTATTCAAGCGTTGCTTGAGCGATCGCTTGCCTTTCATCTGCTGGTTGTAACTCTCAAGCTGTTGTTGAGAACGCACTTCTAGCAGACGATCTAACCCTGCCTCACCAAACGCTTGTTTGACAGAATTCAGCAAGCTTA
>JAAHGE010000671.1 GCA_010672635.1 Desertifilum sp. SIO1I2
ATCAGGAATAGACTTCTGATGAGCATCTGAAGTCTATTCCTGATATTATCTTTCGATTGGATAAATCCTCAATCGCTTTATTGATTAATCGCTTATTTGCTACCGATGGATGGGCAACACTGTTAAGTAGCGGTCAATCCCAGTTAGGCTATTGTAGCGTTAGCGAGACTTTAGCCAGACAAGTTCAGCATCTGTTATTGCGGTTTGGGATTATTGCAAGCTTAAGAAAAAAATCGATTAAATATCAGCAAAGTTATCGCTTGGCTTGGCAATTAAACATTACAGATGCTCAGTCTATCCAGAAATTTATATCAGAAATTGGGATTTGGGGTAAAGAAGAAGCTCTAGCTAAAATCAAGAATGCTCTAGCGGGGAAGAGATATCAAACCAATTGCGATTTAATTCCTCAAGAAATTTGGGAATATTTGGCTATTCTTAAACAAGATGAACCTTGGTCTGCTTTAGCTAGAAGAGCAGGAATTTTAGGATCTAGTAATCTTCATGTTGGTAAAAGAGGGTTATCTCGCCAACGCCTAGCAACGTTAGCTGTTGCATTAAATGATATCTCCTTACAACAACTTGCAAACAGCGAAGTCTATTGGGATGAAATTGTTTCAATTGAGTACGTTGGTGAAAAACAGGTTTATGATTTAACGATTCCTGAAACGCATAACTTTGTGGCGAATGACATTTGCGTTCACAATACCAGTTTTGCTCTCAATATTGCTAATAATATCGCGGAAGGTCAGGGCTTGCCTGTGGCGATTTTTAGCTTGGAAATGTCTAAAGAACAATTGGTACAGCGCTTGCTTTCTAGTGAGGCGAGAATTGAAAGTAACCGCTTGCGTTCTGGACGGTTGAGTCAGTTAGAATGGGAACCCTTAAGCCATGCCTTGGGTACGTTATCGCAGCTTCCCATCTTTATTGACGATACGGCGAATATTACCGTGGGGCAAATGCGATCGCAAGCCCGACGCCTGCAAGCCGAACAAGGAACGATGCTAGGCTTAATCCTAATTGACTATCTGCAACTGATGGAAGGCGGGGGAGATAACCGGGTTCAAGAACTCTCGAAAATTACCCGCCAACTCAAAGGGCTAGCCAGAGAACTCAGCGTTCCCATTATCGCCCTATCCCAGTTAAGTCGCGGCGTTGAAGCGCGTACCAATAAGCGCCCGATGATGTCAGACTTAAGAGAATCGGGTTCCATCGAACAGGATGCCGATTTGGTGATTATGCTGTACCGAGATGAGTATTATAATCCCGATACTCCCGATCGCGGTATTGCTGAAGCGATTATCACCAAACATCGGAACGGCCCGACGGGTATTGTTAAACTCTTATTTGATTCCGAATATACCCAGTTTCGCAACCTGGCCAAACCCAATTACCATTAAAATCGGATTAGGGTTAAGCTGAGGAGACTGGCAAGATGAGCGATCGCGTCACCCAACGAATGCGTTTGCGATCGCACGCCCACATCCGCCGACTCATCCAAAACCACGAACAGCGCCTCAGACTCCGCGTCAAACATCCCTCTGCTAGAGTTATTCCTTGCAGATATCTCGCGAACTCTCCCTTCTTGCAGTGCGCCGTCAACCCCCTCGGATCGTGCCAAACCTGTCCTCATTACCAACCCAAAGACCAGTAAAGCACAGAGCGTCAGCTTCACTGGTCAGATATAACCCAGCCTATTCTAGCAGCGACTCAAACTCCGCCTTCAGCGCCTTAATATTGGCAACCCTACCGACTAGCAAACTATCCGTTCCCGCATCCTTCAGGCGTTGACTCCAATGTTGAATTCCATCAGAGTTTTTCACCCAATAATGAATCACCGTATCCACTACCTCATCAAGATCCCAGCCGCGTTTAGGGGGAACCGTTTCCACAGACTCCAGAAACGCATCTAACGTACACCGAAACGAACCGATATATTCTGCACCCCTATGGGGATGATGTTCTTGTTGATGATTAAAAAAATGTAATACGGGCGAAACGCCTAGGATGTCAAAGGTGTATTTCATACTTGACCCCTAAAATAACTTTATCTTGTGGTACTATCCAATTCCTGGATTTTGAGTAATAGATTTTACAAACTGACTCCTTTCTTGCCAAGTTAACGTTAAAACTTATGGCGTAACGGCACTTGAGCAAGAAATCCAGATGAATTTAGTATCAACTTTAGATAAGGGTTGCCACATCTTTCTCAAGACCAGTACAATAGTCAAGGCGTAGCCTATCTTTGGAGAGGTGGCAGAGCGGTTGAATGCACCGCACTCGAAATGCGGCAACAAGCGAACCTTGTTCGTGGGTTCAAATCCCACCCTCTCCGTTCCATAAGGGTTTCAACGTTTTTACACCTTAGTCGGATTGTCGCTCATTGGTTGAATTGGTTGAAACATTGGTTGAATTGGTTGAAACTTCAAATATTTCAACCCGAAATCCATCAAACCCATACTCTATCTATACTTGATAGATTTATATGCTTCTGTGATACTCGCTCATCCTGATGCACTGTATCCATTAGGCATTTATACTCACTTAATGCCTACCCACTCATACTCCCCCCGATTTGAAATATTATTTGAAATCGGGAGAAATCCACCCCTTAGCCTCATAGGTGCTTCTGGTTCCATTGGTTAACGAACTGGCTGAACCTAGTTCGTTAAGTCGTGGTACCCACAAAAAGCCACCCATTGCTGAGTAGCTTCGCTTGTATTGGCGTGCGGTATCACTACATAGTAGTTACGTTCCTCCTCTACTGCCCCCGCGCTCAACCGGGAAAATCGCTAACTGGGGATTATGGGAACTTAGCAAAAAAGCTACCCGGTCGTGAGTAGCTTGAATCTAGTGATGTGGTTTTTGGGATTTACTCTAGCTGTGG
>JAAHGE010000672.1 GCA_010672635.1 Desertifilum sp. SIO1I2
CCCCTCTTCGAGGAGGTGATCTGGCCGACGCTCGCGACGCGGGTGCCGGCCTTCGAGGCGATCCGCTTCGAGCGCGCCTGGGCGGGCCACTACGACTACCACACGCTCGACCAGAACGCCGTCGTCGGGGTCCACTCAAGTCATTTGCACCGACTTACATATGCCCCAAATGGATGGTTTAGAACTCACCCAAGAAGTAATGGCAACCTTTCCTAAACCAATCCTGGTGGTGAGTGCCTCAGTTCAAGACCGGGGCAGCGAGAATGTCTTTAAACTATTACAAGCAGGGGCGATCGATGTATTTCCCAAGCCGCTAGCCGGATTAGCCGCAGATTACGAAAAGGTCAAGAATGAACTGATCTCTAAAATTAAGATTCTTGCTGGCGTCTCGGTGTTCACGCAGCGACGGCGAATCCATCAAAGCCCGTTTTCCCCCCCTGTAACAGCTATTCCCCCGACCTCTGTGCCCGCACGCGAGGTTCACCCGTTGAAAGTGATTGCCATTGGTGCGTCTACAGGCGGTCCTCAAGCCCTGCATCGGATTTTAAGTCCCCTTCCTGCTGATTTTCCTTTTCCGATTATTTGCGTCCAGCATATCAGCGAGGGATTCTTGCAAGGACTGGTGGACTGGTTAGAGGCAGAGTGCCAGCTTCCCGTTAAAATTGCGGCAATGGGCGAATTTCCCCATCCCCAAGCGATCTACTTTCCGCCGGAAAAGCGCCACTTGGAGTTAGATCGACAAGGGCGCTTTTATTATTCTCAGGCATCTCCGGTGAGCGGTCATTGTCCTTCTGTCACCGTGACGTTTGAGTCTGTGGCCAGCGTTTATGGACGTTCTAGTTTGGGAATTTTGTTGACGGGGATGGGGCGAGATGGGGCGGCGGGACTCAGCGCGATCGCGCGGGCGGGCGGCTTAACGATTGCCCAAGATGAGCAAACTTCGGTGGTGTTCGGGATGCCTAGAGAAGCGATCGCTCTAGGGGCAGCCCAGCAGGTATTGTCCATTGGCGAGATTGCCAAAACCCTGTTGGGATTGAAGAAATCTCAGCACTTTTAGGCTTTACTGGGCAAAGTCGCTTTGGCAAACTTGTAACATTCTTTGGTCGTTGGCACTCACCGTGCCGATTTGATGGAAGCCTTGCAGACCAAAGGTGGCTGCACCCGGTTGATTGCGATCGGCGGTATTGGGGAATTGCTGCTCTAGGGCAATGGCATAAGGGTGGGCGATTTGTTCGTAGCTGTCAATCACGGTTAAAGCCATTTCTTGGGGGGTTAGCGTGCCGTGGAAGCAGTCAAAGGAAGAATGCGGCATGTAAAATGCCCCAACCACTCGGTTATCTTGTACTTCAAAGACCATGTAGGCGCTGCCGAGTTGTTCGGGTTCGGTCGCTTGACCGTAGAGATAAGTACCATTAGCTAGCGCTGGGGGGTTGCGATCTAAAGAATTTTGTGCTAGATTTAATGACCGATTTTGGTCTTCTGCTGAGTTGACCGTCGGAACTTCCCGTGCCATAGTCGTCAGCGCTGAAGCGCCCAGCAAAAGGAGAGATAGGGGCAAGAAAATTGCAGCAAAGGAGCTTTTCTGGGGAAAAGTTTGTTTGGTTTTAGAAGTTTGCTTAAACACCCTCGGATCTCCTCGACTAACTTTATGAATAAGAGTTTTAGCGATCGCCCAATCGCGTAGCGCTTGCTGTCCCTATTTATAAGATCCAACGCGATCGCCTATAGATTTCTGACAGATTTACAAAACTTTACAACTTTTTGACTTCCGACCAAAATAGCCCTTGGCAGCTTTATGAATTGTTCTGCCAAGGGCATTTGCCTAACTGCCACGTTGCGGAATTTACTCAGCCGCACCCGGCGATTTTGAGACCTAGCTAGCTAGATACTCGCGCACGCTAGAACGATGGCGGCGCAAATAGTTGAGCGCTTGACGTTCGAGCTGGCGAACTCGTTCGCGACTCAGGTTCATACGCTGTCCGACCTGCGATAGGGAAAGCTCGTGACCATCTTGCAAGCCGAAGCGCAAACTCAGGACTTCCCGCTGTTGGGGGGTTAAGTCATCCAAGAGGTGATTGAGGTCTTGGCGTAACGATTCTTGGGTGGTGTAGTTCTCCGGAGAAATGCCTTCATCTTCGAGCAGTTCTTGCAATTCTGTATCTTGATTATCGCCGACGCGAATATCTAAAGATACGGGCTGACGCGCTAGGGTTAAATATTCCCGAATCTGTGCGGGTTCTAGCTCCAGGGCTTGGGCAATTTCGGCAGGAGTTGCGCTGCGTCCAAATTTTTGCGAAAGTTCTCTTTGGACTTTCTTAATTTTGTTCAGCTTTTCGGTAATATGGATGGGGAGGCGAATCGTCCGACCTTGCTGGGCGATCGCTCTAGTGATGGCTTGGCGAATCCACCAATACGCGTAGGTGGAGAACTTGTAGCCCCGCATGGGATCGAATTTCTCGACTCCGCGCTCTAGTCCGAGCGTGCCTTCCTGGATCAGATCCAGAAATTCCATATTTCGTTTCTGATACTTCTTGGCGATCGCCACTACTAAGCGCAGGTTCGCTTCGATCATCTTCTGCTTGGCTCGCATTCCCTGCTTGAGAAGGCGATCGAGTTCTGCTTCCGACAGCTTAACACGCTCTGCCCATTCCGCTTGGGTGGCTTGGCGTCCAAGTTGATCTTCTAGAGCTTCTTTGTCCTCTAGAAACTGCATCATTTGCTGTACCTGCTTGCCCAGCACAATTTCTTGCTCGTGGCTCAGCCATAGCGATTCCTCCAGATTTATGGAGAAACCATACTACCGTTCATAAAAATGAACAATGTTCATAATTCAAGTTCGCGATAGCGGGCGCCGGGCAACGGATTGTCGTAATAGGGCGG
>JAAHGE010000673.1 GCA_010672635.1 Desertifilum sp. SIO1I2
TTGTTCTGCTGCACCAGGTACGGGCGTGAGTAAAGGATATTCCACCAGATGCTTGCAAACGACTTCCCCTTGGGGCGTAAATAGCACCGCCTTTGTGCTAGTCGTACCGATATCAATGCCGATAATATATTGACTCATAGCCTTTAAACAAACCAACTAATTGCAAAAACAATTAAAAATCCAACGCCACCAATGATGGTTTCCATAACAGTCCAAGATTGCAGAGTTTGCTTTTCCGTCATCCCTAAAAAGCGACCGACCAGCCAAAATCCGGAGTCATTGACGTGAGATAATACGGTTGCGCCAGATGCGATCGCAATAGTAATCAACCCCAGTAAAGGCGCAGAATAGTTGCCCGTTTCGACCACAGGCGCAATTAACCCAGCAGCCGTTACCATTGAGACTGTCGCCGAACCTTGGCTGACTCGGACAGCAGTGGCGATCGCAAAAGCTAATAAAATCACGGGTAAGTTAGAAGCCGCCATCAAATTGGCTAATGTTTCTCCCACCCCCGTTTCCACTAAAACTCGCCCAAATACGCCACCCGCACCCGTAACCAGAATAATCATCCCCACCGGTTCTAAGGCTTTTGTGGCAATTTGTTGCACTTCATTGCGGGTATAACCTCGTTGAATACCCAAGGTATAAAACGATAATAAAGCCGCCAGCATCAAGGCGCTAAACGGGTGCCCAATAAAGTTGAGTGTGTTGCGAATCGTATTGCCTTCAGGTAACAGAATTCCCGATACTGTATTTAACAAAATTAAGGCAATCGGAATAAATAAAATGGTCATCAGCAACCGAAAACTGGGCAAGGTTTTTTCGCCAGTGGTACGCTTCGGCTCGGAAGTTTCTTGCATGATATCGGGAACTGGAATATGCATTTTTCCGGCAATGAATTTCCCGAAAAATACTCCACCAATCACCATTGAAGGGATACCTGCAATAATCCCAAATAAAATCACCCAACCTAAGTCTGCCCCCAGTAGCGAAGCAACCGCAACCGGGCCGGGAGTCGGTGGAATATAACTATGTCCAACTGCAATCCCTGCAACTAAGGGAATGGCATAATAAAGAATCGATCGACCCGTTTTTCGCGTCAGGTTATAAACTAGAGGAATTAGCAAAATTAAGCTGACATCAAAAAAGACCGGAATTGCAATTAATAACCCAGTAATTCCTAATGCCCATTGCGCTCTTTCTTCCCCAAACTTTTTAATTAAACTTTGGGAAATTTGTTCGGCACCGCCGGAAATTTGCAACATTTCCCCAAACATTGCCCCCAAACCAATAACAATGGCAATGTATCCTAACGTATTGCCCATTCCGGTTTGAATGACTTGGGCAATTTCGTTTAAAGGAATTCCACCAATGACGCCAATCAGCAAACTCGTGAGTAGCAAAGCCACAAAAGCTTGCAACCGCAAAGCAATCACGAGAAAGAGTAAAAATGCAATCCCAAAAATAGCAATAAAAATTGTGCCTGCTTCTGCCATAAAGCGTCTGCTTCAAACTCCCCAGTAGGTTGTACTTCACCAGAGAATTCCCAACCGGGAACTAATCTCTGACTTGGAAACACTGCTAGGGCAGATCGGTTCAAGAATATTTGCGAAGCATAACAACAACTTCCGCAGGAAGCTTGCGCTAGACTGCCCACGGTTTCAACGTTGGCGAATCAACGAAAAAAGAGTGATTCCAAGTAAGTTAATTTATCTTTTCTTTAGCATCAACTTTCTGGGAGTTATTTACATCTTTCTCCAGAAATAGATGCCCAACAGGGCACAAAACTTTACACAATTGAAAGCGATCCCCCAATGTTTGAAAAGGGGAATTGATTGCAACTCGGCTTGCTAGGGAGGGCGCGCCCAAAAAATCGATTGCTTTACCCTTTCACCACTTGACGAACAATCTTAGCCAAGCGTTCGGAACTGTCGGGAACTGCTAGCGCTGACATTTTTGAGCGCATTTGTCCCAATCGTTCTGGATCGTGCAATAATTCCAGCACCTTAGTTTTCAGCAATTGAGGGGTTAAATCGGCTTGACGGTAGACCTCAGCCGCTCCGGTTTGGGCAAAAATAGCGGCATTGTAGGCTTGATGATCGTCTGCGGCGAAGGGATAGGGAATCAAAATCGCCGGGGTTTGGGTAATCGCTAATTCAGTTAGCGTTCCCGCACCAGAACGGCTAATCGCGAGGGTTGCGCGTTGAAACAGACCCGCCATATTGTTGTAGAACGGCATAGCTAGATATTGCGGATGTTGCAGGCTATCGGCTTCAGCGTCATTTTCCCCCGTTAAATGCACTACATAGGCACCCGTTTCAAACCAAGCGGGGGCAGCTTCTCGGACGAGTTTATTCACGGCGATCGCCCCTTGAGAACCTCCAACCACTACAATCACCGGGGCACCTTGGGGAATCGGCAGATCGCACGCTTGCGGCTCGTAGAACTGCCCTCTAACCGGAGTTCCGGCATAAATTGTCTTGGCGCGCGATAACCGCTCAGACGCCGCCTCAAAGCCCACTGCGGCCACTGTGCAAAGCGGTGCAAACAGGCGCGTCACCTTCCCCGGAAAAGCATTCGATTCGTGCAAAATCACCGGAATTCCCAGAGAACGAGCCGCTAGAATAATCGGAGCGGCGATATAGCCTCCCGTGGTAAAAACTCCCTGAAATTGACCCGTTTTGAGCAATTTTCGACAAGCTTGGATGGAACCAACTAACCCTGCCAAGATTCTAAGGCTACCAAAGCCAAGGCGTTGCTGAAACCCTTCAACTGCGATCGCATGGAGGGGATATTTCTCTGGAACCAATTGCGTTTCTAACCGATTGGGCACTCCAAGCCACTCAATCTGATAATCGCTCAGTTGTTCGGCA
>JAAHGE010000674.1 GCA_010672635.1 Desertifilum sp. SIO1I2
TGATGAAAGTCGCCAGCAAATGGAACTAAGGCTATCTGGCTTAGTTCCATTTGCTGGCGACTTTCATCGGAAGGAATTTCACCGCACTGGAGAATTTGTTGATAGAGTTGTAATAAAGATTCGCTGCGAGGTCCCATTCGCAAAACGCGATCGCGAATAGTTTTGAGGTGAGGCGGTTCGTCTTGAGCCTCCCAGTTATCAATTAAATAGATTTTGACCCATTGCGCGATATCAGCTTCGAGGAGACTCTTCTGCTCTCTATTGAAATTTGCCTCAGCGCGATCGGCGACAATTTTACACAATTTTTGGGTTAAAAAGGGTTGTCCGCCCGTCCATTCTAAGATTTCGGCAATCACCGATTCCGGATGCTGAACCTTATCAACCAACCCATCTACTAAAGGTTGAACTTCATCGGCTTTAAACCCATGTAGCTCAATGGCACGACCAATATTAAAAGGCGTGCAATTCTTATCTTGAATTAAATCTGAGGGAGTCGCTACGCCAAATAAAGCAAACGTAATCCGTTCATATTCATGACAGGCGCGAATAAATGCAAAAAAATCATCCGTGCGAAAATTAACGCTAAGGATGCTATCAATTTCATCAATAAAAATCGTAACCTTACCCGAAATCACCTCTAAAATGAGTTCAATCAGTTCGCTGAGGCGTTGAACGGGGGGCAAAAATTCGCGATCGCACAACCAAGCTCTCAGGTTAATATCGAGCTTAAAACTAGTGACCAGTCGCCGCATCACCCCTGCATACCATTGATCTGGAGTAATATCCTGAGAACCAATTTTGGTTAAATCAATCGCCGCACAAGCCACCCCTTCGGCTTGCAGTCGATGCATAGTACGCACGCGCAAGCTGGTTTTTCCCATTTGCCGAGAGTTGAGAACATAACAAAACTCTCCGGCCTTTAAACCTTGATATAAATCTCGATCCGCCTGTCGAACAACATAACTAGGCGAGTCTAAAGGTAAATGTCCGCCGACTTTATAAGCGTAGGTATACGTGGAATCGGATTCTAACATAAAGGTTTTCAGTTCCCGCATCCCCTGAATAAATTGAGTTGTAGACCCTACCTCACATAGCCCCTGCGTAGGCGATCGCGCTAACTTTCCATCATAGTCAGAAATTTCTATGGCACAAGCGGGAGGCGATCGCCAAAATAAGTCCGATACAACTCAAAGCGAGGCGTCACCTGATTTCCCTGTAAATGAACCAACCCCAAACTATGTAACTTAAAGGCTAACACCGATTCCAACTCCACCGGATCGTTTTGCGCCACCACCTGAGCAAACGCCTGCGCCAATTCGGGGTATTGTTGCAAATTCCACAAATGTCGCCGCAAGTGATCGCTGTAAATTCCGGCTTCCGTGGAGGCTGTATCCACCAAGGCATCTAAGGTCAATTCCTGTTGAGCAATATAGTATAGCGCCACCCGCACTAAATAGGGATGTCCCCCCACCAGCCGCATCAATTGCTCAATCTCAGAGACTTCCCAGTGAAGACCATGCCGTTGAACTAAATCGCTAACTTGCTCAACCGTAAACTCCGTTAGCTCAATCGGCAACCCCACATTAAAGGGAGATTGATTCACATCCAGCGGAATATACACCTCCGTCGAGTGAACCACCACCAAGCGTAACTTATCCCATAAATCGCTATCGCGATCGCCATAGGCGGCTTCCTCATACCAAGCGCGCAGCAACCCAAAAAAATCATCCGCAATCTTAGGATGCTGAAAAACTCGATCCACCTCATCCAACCCCAACGCCAGCGGCGTATCCGCCTCCGGCAAAATACAATCTTCAAAATACGCCGTACAGTTATCCTTACTCCCGTAAGTATCCGTCCAAAACTCATCAACCGACTCCGATAGGCGCAGCTTCCGCGCAATTCGGGTACAAAACCACCGCAACAACTCATTGAGATTGGCAAAAACCGACTTATCCGCATGTTGAAAACTCAGCGGTACCGTGCGATAACCTTGCTCGCGAGCCGTTGCCAAAATCCGCGCCATCAATGACGTTTTCCCCATCTGACGCGGCGCTTTGAGGCGAATCAATGCACCCGGTTTTAAAATTTCTCGGTGACACTGGAGATCGATTTGCATCCGTTCGACATAAAAAGCTGACGCTAACCGCACTTGACCTTTCGGTAATTCCGGTTCGGCAACAGGAAGCGGCGGATCGAGCGCTGGCAGCGTCACGGGATGATTTTTAGGCAGCGATATCTCTTCTTCCTCGCCTCCCCACTCGGCTTGAGTCCACAGGGCATTTCCAGCCAGAATATTAAGGAATTCTTGAATAATTGCAGCGGTATCTGCGGTGGATTTCCATTCGCGTTGACCCGTTTCTCTCAAATAGCTGCGTAAATCGTGATTGAGCGGTACGCTCAGCGGACAATTTACCCGAATAGTCACAATTGCGGGTTTATTAGGATAGCGGGTATCTCGCAATTCTTTGACTTGGCGCAACTCTTCGATCAGCATTTCGCTCATCGCCGCCGTGGGAGACAGCAGCAACAAAAAATAATCGCTTTGCTGCAATTCTGCATCAATTTGCTTTAACCAATCGGTTTCTCGTTGGGGACGATGAGCCGATGGGAGTTCGCGGACATTGGCCATAAATGCGCGATGACCCGCAGTTTGAATGGCTTCGCCAAGCTGTACCGCCAAACTCAAATCCGGTTCTTGAGGACAATAGCTAATAAAGACTCGTTTTTTCAAGGCTCGTTCAATTGCACCCTTAATCTTTTTTTTGCTCACTTTCTCGCCAAGGGCTTGAGAAAGTTTTTGCCATAACTTATAACCGACATATTTTTCAATATACTCGGCATTAGTTGGATAAATTTTTTCGTAGGA
>JAAHGE010000675.1 GCA_010672635.1 Desertifilum sp. SIO1I2
GAAAATAATGATGAGATGCTGATTGGCTTAGTCGGAGCTTCCATGCCATTTGGCTGTCACTTAACAGCCCTCAATATTTATCAAGCCACTGCCCTTTCAGAAGTCAAATTAGTTAGCATTTCCATGAGCGAATTATCAGCATTTCCCATCTTCGCTCAAGTCATTCTCAATCAATATAATCGTCGCCTCCAACAAACCGAACTGCTCCTAGCCAACTTTGGACGGCGCAACGTGGAAGAACGCCTCTGGAATTTGCTCTGCTTGCTCAAGGAAGAAATTGGCGAACCTGTCGCTGAAGGAACCCGCTTAAGCGTTCGCCTAACGCACCAAGACTTAGCCAATGCTTGCAGTACCAGCCGAGTCACCGTCACGCGGCTGTTAAATAAGTTCAGACAGGACAATCGGCTAATTTGCGATCGCCACCACCATCTGATCGTCGTTAACTCGCAATTGTAAGGATGGTCCTTCCTGCGCTTCCTAGGATGATGGCGTCATCGTTCGTCGTATACATCCTGGGACTTTACCGATTAGATCGGACTCAGACTTGAGGCTAAAATTGGCTAAACTTTACTCAAATAGCCCATGTCACCTCAAAGCATCGGTGCAGGATGGATTGGCAGTGGTACGGCTGCGGGGGCTGTAATCAATATTGCCTATGGGAATGCCGGGTTAGCCTTTAGCGGCACTGCAATCAAGATTGGGATGACTCCGTTTGCAATGGCAGGAGGTGCGATCGCCGCCGCATCCTATGGTATTTTTGAAGCCACCCTTACCGGAGATCCAACCGCCCTCTTGGCTGCTGGCGTTGGGGGATTGAGTGGCGCAACCCTTTCCATCCAACTGGGTGGGGTTGGACTGGCATTTCAAGGAACAGCCGTTCAGTTAGGCATTCTTCCCATTACCCTGGGCGGAAGCGTTGTGGGACTAGCCGTTTATGGACTTTTGAAACTGTTGGATACTGGAAATGGTGGCGAAGCCCCTTTTCAGTTATTTGAACGGATGGCGACGCAGTGGCACGACCAAATCAATCAGCAAACTGCCTATCAGGAAGCCTTGCTAGAACTCGATGGTGAATATGCGGAATGGCAATGGTTACAAAAGTTTGCGGAGTTGGAACTTCAAGAAGAATTTGCCGCACTCCAACAAGAAATTCACTCCTGGCAGGAAAGTCTTCAGGCACAATGGAGAACCACCCCATCTCTACTGAGTCCGATGACTTCCCAAACTTCTACAACTTGGCAGTGCGTTCAAACGCTCAAAACCCATGCTGCCCCGCTGAATTCGGTTTCTCTGAGTGAAGACGGTCAACGATTAGCTACAGGTCATCAAGATGGTTCAGTCAGTTTGTGGAATGTAGCAACAGGCACTTGTACCTATTCGTTTTACGGTCATTCCCAGGAAGTCTTGGCGGTGGCGGTGAGTTCTCAGCAAGGCATTGTGGTGAGTGCGGGTGGCAATCGAGAAAATTGTTACTTGATTAACAGTTGGAACTTGGCGACTCAGACGTTGCTCAAGAGTTTCTGTTATCGTGAAACTGCTGAAAGTCATGCTAGCGTTATCTATGCTCTAGCCATTACACCCGATGGCAAAACCGTAGTCAGCGCCAGTGCAGACCGGACTATCCGGTTATGGGATTTAAAGTCGGGAAGGGGGTTGCGAACCCTACAGGGTCATGAGGATAGCGTCAATGCGATCGCCCTCAGTCCAGAAGGTCAATTCTTGGTCAGCGGTAGCGCCGACAAAACCGTTAAAATTTGGTCGTTAAAGAACGCTCAAACCCTACAGACTCTCCGCGAGCATTCGGGATGGGTGACAACGGTTGCAGTCAGTCCTAACGGGCTTTGGTTCGCTAGCGGCAGTACCGATAAAACCGTTAAGCTGTGGAATTTGCAAACCGGAGAATTACTCCGAACCTTCAACCATTCTCATACAATTCTGTCTGTGGCTTTTGCACCCAACAGCGACCTTTTAGCCAGCGCTGGGCCAAAGGGGAAAATTCAGCTTTGGCAAGTGGAAACTGGCGAATTATTAGATACCCTAGAAGGTCTCGATCCGGTAGCCTTTTTTCCTGAAGGTTTAACGCTACTGAGTGGGGGCAAAGGCAGAAATTTAAAGCTTTGGCAACCGGGCTTTAACCCCTCAAAATACCGCCAGCGATCGCCAGAATTGCATCAATGGTGGGAGGTACTCGGTGTTGAACAAACTGCAACCCCCGATCGGGTGAAACAAGCCTATCGACATCTGGCGCGACAGTATCATCCCGACTTGAATTCTTCCACCCAGGCAAACTTAAAAATGCAAGCGATTAATCAAGCCTATCGCCAATTTCAGGCTAAAGATCGTTGACGGCTGGGGTGAATTTTAACGATCGTTTCTCAAGCCTACCCATTTTTGAAGAATCATGTTAAGACAGTCTCAACCTGTCTTTTTTTGCTCCTTATTTATGAGTCATCCTTGGCAATTTGTCAAGACAATACCAGGTCATGCAGAGCCAATTAATGCAATTTCTGTCAGTCCCGATGGTCGGACGCTAGCCACAGCGAGTAAAGATCGAACCATTAGCTTGTGGAATTTACAAACCCATCAATTAAGCTATACCCTATGCGGTCACGATCGAGCCATTTATGCCGTTGCTTTTAGTCCCGACTATCCTTTACTAGCGAGTGCAGATTTAGCAGGGAAGGTCGCGAGTTGGAACCTCAAGAATCATAAAATTTATCGAACTTTTTTCTATCTCGATCGACCGTTTAGTCAATCAAGTTGTGTTTTTTCCCTAGCCTTGAGTCCCGATCGCAAAACCTTAATTAGTGCTAGTGCCGATCGCAAGATTCGCCTATGGAATCTGCTAACAAGTCAGGCGATCTACA
>JAAHGE010000676.1 GCA_010672635.1 Desertifilum sp. SIO1I2
AAAAAACTTACTGCTTGATAATCAGGTTCGTCAATAGCTAACGAAAAGGAGTATTGAGAATTAAGCTTATTGTTAAGCTTGCGATTTTTTATGATTTGTATTTGTTCTTTAAAAGTAATTTCATGATGATTAAATTCGTATATACTCTGATTATCGCTTAAAATATCAGAATATTTCTCGCAAACACCACTAGGTAAATATCTTTCACAGATAGCCTGACCATCAGTTCCGATATATTGATTGATAATCATAATGTTTTTCATTAAATCAACCTCATCATGTAAAATTTATGAGTGGCGAGAATACAAGCAAAAAAGCTATTTATTTAATTATTATCAAGCTTATTTTTTTGTTGGAATTATTTGCATTTGCTACTATTTCAGGACTTTTGTCAGGATTTACAGCTAATTTTCTAAGTAAAGCATTAGTGAGTTTTAATGATCGACAGGATATAATAGAAGTTTTTATCTTTATATTTACTTTGCTTTTTTCAATACAGTCATTTATTTTTGAAAACATAAAATTGAGTTTTGCAAAAACAATAGGTATTCTAACGCTGACAACTGTTTTTATTCCAGTCATATTGTTTTTTTCGAGTATTCTTATTGGAGCGACATTTTTAAGTTTTATACTAGCTTGTATTTCTTTTTTTCAGATTTTCTTTGTAACTGAAAGATACTCAAAAAATACTTCTTTTATAATTACTTGTTTAATCACAATTACTGCTGCTGCCACTTCTTATTCACTTGACGGCTACTCGGATGTACCCCGAAACATTTCTGCCAACAACTTTGCTCTTCTAACGATAGGTATAGGTTTAGGGATTGGTCTACTTATCAGTGGAGTAAGCTTCAATCTTACTCGTTACGATATTAATCGTCCTATAAGAGAAGATTTAAAGTTTTTGAGAGACTGGGCGCTGATAATCACGACTTGGGGAGGTACTTCGTTTTACAACTTAGACCTCAGTGGTGTTGATTTTAGCGGCTCAAATCTAGCACATACGGATTTTAGAGCGCAAAAACTTTACAGAACTTGTTTAAGAAATGTAAAAGGGCTGAATCGCGCCAGAGTGGATAACCGTTACTTTGATTTAGAGAACCCCAAGGTGCAAAATCTCTTAACACAAGAACGGAGTAATTTCAGTAACTTTAGCTATCTCAATCTTCAAGGTGCTTATTTACAAAATGCAATCATGCATTCTTTTACCTTTATAGAAACCAATCTTAATGGTGCAGACTTGAAAGGAGCAGATTTACAAGGAAGTATTTTAGTTCGCGCAGAAGTGCTAGGAGCAGATTTTAGCGGAGCAAATCTGACAGGGGTTTGTATAGAAGATTGGGGTGTTAATAGCAAAACGTTGTTTACAAATGTTCAATGCGACTATGTTTATCGAAAATTAGATGAACAGGGAAAACCGACGAATCGCTTTCCAGTTAGCCGTAATTTTGAACCGAGAGAATTCGAGTCTCTTTATCAACAAGTTGGGAATGTAGTAGAGTTGATTTTTCAGGAAGGGGAAAATTGGCAAGCTGCACTGTTTAGCTTGAAGAAGCTGCAAATTGAAGATGAGGAGTTGGGGTTAGAACTGAAAGGGATTGAAAAACGGGGTGACTTATGGGTGGTGAAAGTTACTCATAATGAAGCTTTCCCTCGCCAGGAAGTTGAATTGCGTTTGAATAGCGCTTTTGATGAGATGAGGTTTCAACTGGCGGCGAAAGAGCAACAAATTAATCGGTTATTGGGAATTGTGGAAGATCAGGCGGCTGCTCTCAAAAACTATAGCAAGCAACCGCTAGGAACGAGCAACAGCTTTTTTATTGTTGGGAGTACCATTACTAATCTCTCAGCTTCGGGACAGATTGACTACCAAGAAGCGGTTAGCCAAGTTCGGAATGTGGTGGCGAATAATAGTAACTTAGCTGAAGCGGATCATCTGGCTCAGAGTTTATTGACGCAACTTCAGAATCAGAATGTAGCACCGACTCCGCTTCAACAAGCGGAATTAATCGAGCAATTGATTGTCTTAGAAGCGCAGAAAGATGCGTTCTTCAAACAGATTTTTGTGCAACAGGGACAGCAATTTGCCGCAGCGATGCCGGATAGTGCGATTACGACTGCGATTCGGAATGCGATCGCACAACTCACCCCCCGCTAGTTTATGCTCTCCTTCCACATCCCGCAAATGGTATCCCCCGTGGCTTTGGCGAACTTTTGGACAATTAACGTGGAAATAATGGCTGCGATTGCAGGCGCTAACCCCAAACTTGCGACTAAAATGGGTGCAATAACGCCAGCGGCTTGAGTCGATCCCCCCTTATACGCCGCCTCAATTTGCTGCATGGTTTTCCCGCCATCCCCAAACGGATCGCTACCGCACATCAGATCGTAGGCTTCGGCGTTCAAGCGCTTAAAGAGTCGCTGACCCAATTCTAAAGCCTTATCGGTATCCCCACCCCTGGGAACCGCCGCCAACATCTCCACATCAATTGAATCAATTGAAGCGCTTTCGGTTAAATCTGCTGCTAGGCGTTGCGCTTGCTTCCCCAGTTGAATTTGCAGTGCTTCCTCATCAACCTCTGCTAGCTGCTGAACCAGATTGTTAATATCAGTCATAAATCATCCCTTCAATCGAGATAACCCCGTGCTGTAAACCACTCTACTGCATCCTTCAGGGCGGTAGAAATGGGAGTTTGAGGTAAGCCTAACTCGCGAACGGCCTTCGCCGCACTATAGTACATATATTGTTTCGCCATCCGTACCCCATCCAAGGGAACGCTGGGAGGTTTCCCCAAGGGTGCGAGAATCTTTTCATCTACCCAAGCGACGCTGTAGGGTATCCAGGGGGGAAGGGAGTTCTGGGA
>JAAHGE010000677.1 GCA_010672635.1 Desertifilum sp. SIO1I2
TACCACACCCGCCGCATGAACCCCGAAGGTTTTGTTGGTTCCTTCAATTCGCATTGCCATATCTACCCAGCGGCGAACGTTAGGATCGCTTTCGTATTTCTGCTTAAATTCGGGTGCAGGAGTTTCATCAGAAATCATCACCTTTAGCTTGGCAGGTTTCCCCCGCGCGACGGGAATCATTTTCGCCATTTGATCGGCGTCTCCGTAGGGAATATTTAACACCCGCGCCACATCTTTTAAGACGGCTTTTGAGGTCATGCGGTTAAAGGTGATAATTTGGGCGACGCGATCTTCGCCGTATTTTTCGGTGACATATTTAATCATTTCATCCCGACGTTCGATACAGAAATCGGTATCAATATCGGGCATCGATTTCCGTTCGGGATTGAGAAATCGCTCAAATAATAAGCCGTGATGAACGGGGTCTATGTTGGTAATTTTTAAACAATAGGCGACTAAAGAACCCGCTGCCGAACCGCGTCCGGGACCGACAGGAATTTGACGATCTCTGGCAAATTTAATATAGTCCCAAACGACTAGAAAGTAAGTGGAAAACCCCATTTGTTGGAGAACCTTTAGTTCGGTTTCCATGCGTTCTTTATAAACGGGGTCAATTTCCGATCGCGATCGCCTCCCTAGTCGTTCTAGCAACCCATCCCACGCCAGTTTCTCTAAATAGGTGTCGGCGGTGTGTTCGGGGGGAACGGGGTAATCGGGGATGCGGGGAGAACCCATAATATTGTAGGGTTCTACTTTTTCGGCGACTTCTAGGGTATTGGCGATCGCTTCTTGAATGACTTCATCCGGTAAGTGATCGCGGAACAGTTGCGCCATCTCTTCGGCTGACTTCAGGTATTCTGTGCCGCTATAGCGCAAACGTTTATCTTCAACAATCAGTTTCCCGGTTTGGATGCACAGTAGCGCATCGTGGGCTTCTACGTCATAACAGGAGATAAAGTGGGAATCGTTGGTAGCAACGACTTTAATCCCCAATTCTTGAGCAATTTTAACAATTTCCACATTCACGATCCGGTCTTCTTTCGATCCGTGATCCTGAATTTCTAAATAATAGTCTTCCCCAAAGATATCTTTATATTCCTGCGCCACCCGCCGCGCCACATCAGGACGCCGTTGTAAAATCGCCTGGGGAACTTCTCCCCCTAAACAAGCGCTGGTGACAATTAAGCCTTCTCGATATTGTTTCAGTAGTTCTTTATTAATACAAGGACGCGCAAAGATCCCCGTTCCTTGAATTCCCTTAAGGTTAGAAATGGTGGTGAGTTTCACCAGGTTCTTATACCCTTGGGTATTTTTGGCTAAGACGACTTGGTGATAGCGCTTAATCCGTTTGTGGCGAACTTCTATGTCATCGTTAATGACATACATTTCGTTGCCAATAATGGGTTTAACTTTTTTGTTCCGACAAACTTTCAGAAGTTCAATCGCCCCATACATGACGCCATGATCGGTGAGGGCGATCGCGCTCATTCCCAATTCTACCGCCCGATCGACCAGATCCGGGAGTTGGGATGCGCCATCAAGTAAGCTGTAATCGCTGTGAATGTGTAAACCGACAAACATTTTTAGTGCTGAGTGGGAAGAAGGTGGGGGGATGGGGAGGTGGGGAGGTGGGGGGGAAGAAGGGAGTTGGGAGTTGGGAGTTAGGGGTTGGGGAAGAAGGGAGTTAGGGAAGAAGATCAAAGTGCTTTCCCACAACAATAATATTGGACAGCCGATCTAGCGAGCTATGCCTAGAAAAATTGTCATATCGCTTCGCAAAAGCTAGCAACTCTACTCCCTATCTCCCCATCCCCCCACCCTTTTCCACCCTCGGAACTCGGAACTTACTTCTCCCCATCCTTTTCCTCACTGGGAACTCGGAACTCGGAACTCGGAACTCTTTCCGTGTGACTCGATGAAGTTACGGATGGTTTGGAGGTAGGACTCGCCGCTTAGGGAGGCGACGTTGGTATGATCGGCGTCGGGGACTAGGAAGAGTTTTTTGGGGGGAGAGGCGATTTCGTAGAGGCGTTGACTCATTGCGGCGGGAACGGTGAGATCGCCTGTACCGTGAATCAATAATAGCGGGAGAGAGAGCGATCGCACTTTGCTTTTGGAGTCAAACCGGTTGGTCAGCAGCCAGTCTACGGGAAGCAGGTTAAAGATAGGATACTGGTAATCGACCATATCGCGCAGGGATGTAAACGAACTTTCAACAATCAAGCCTGCTGCATCGGGTTGATGGGTGGCAAGTTCGATGGCGATCGCGCCGCCAAGGGAATGGCCGTATAAATAGATTTGGGAGGGTTCGATCTGGCGTTCGTTAACCAGATACTCCCAGGCGCGTTGCGCGTCTTGATAGACGCTTTGTTCGCTAGGGAACTCACCTTCAGACCAGCCATACCCGCGATAGTCGAAGACGAAGACGGAAAAACCTAAGCTGTGTAAGCGATAGGAGTGGTTAACGTTCGCCCCAATGTTGATCCCGTTTCCATGTAAATACAAGATTGTACCGGGGGAAGTCTCCGAGTTAGCGGCCGGTATCCACCAACCATGCAGGCGTTCTCGTTCGGTAACGTTTAACCAAACCTCTTCGTAGACTAGCTGCAAGTCTGCTGGCGTTTGGGTAATGGTGGGGGAAGGATAAAAAATAAAGCGGGTTTGTCGCCACCACAGCAAAAACCCGACGGTTAGATAGGCGATCGCTAAGAGCAGTCCGACCGCGATCGGTCCTTTTAGCGATCTCAAAAAATCAACTTGCACGATCGCTCACGCCCAAATCTCGGAGGACTTTTATATTTTAGGCGCTTTCAGATGCCATTCAGTGGTTTGCTCGTAAGCGTAAGCTACTTGGAACAAAA
>JAAHGE010000678.1 GCA_010672635.1 Desertifilum sp. SIO1I2
TACCAATCGTTTTTCGCGAAAAGAACTCGCTTCGGCTTTAAAAATTCAAACCTACAAAGACCAGTTACGTCAGGGTTTAGACGCGATTGAAAATTGCCGCCTTGCCAGTTGTTACACCTATTATTTTACGCGCAATCAAATCCTCGTTCGGCAATACCAAAAAGAACTTCAGGTTTTTGATGCCAACCGGACTACACCCACAACAGATAGCAACTCATTAGTTTATATCAATACTAGAAGTTCTCAAAGCGCCGATTTTCAGCAAATGGCGCAACTTTGGGCTACCGCTTCCATCCAAATGAACCAATTAGTTGAAGGTCAAGGCGGGCGATATTTTCAATTCCTCCAACCCAACCAATATTTAACCACTCAGCGAATATTAACCCCTGAAGAACAGAATACAGCGATTCGACCAGACCATCCCTATGCGCCCGGAGTCAAGCAGGGATATCCCCAACTCTTGCAACAGAGCGATCGCCTCAAGCAAAATGGGGTTAACTTCTTTAATGCCCTCACCGTCCTTGATGCCGAACCCTCCACCGTCTACATCGACGACTGCTGCCACTATAACCGCCTAGGACGCCGCATTTTTGCCAATTATATCGCTCAGTCCATTGTCCAAACGCTCAAGTAGAGAGTGCTGAGTGGGGTCAAGAGTGCAAAGTTCCGAGTTCCGAGTTCCGAGTGGGGTCAAGAGTGCTGAGTGTAAAGTGCTGAGTGCTGAGTGGGGAATAGAGTGCTGAGTGGGGAAGAAGGGAGTTGGGAGTGGGGAGTTGGGGAAGAAGGGAGTGGGGAGTTGGGGAAGAAGGGAGTTAAGGCTGACTGACTTCCAGACTCTTTACTCTACTCAGCACACTGCTACCTACCAAGAACCGCGCAACAGCACTCTTTTCCCCCCATCCCCCCATCTCCCCATCTCCCCATCCTCTTCCCCACTCAGCACTGAAGATTAGGCCATAACCATACCGCCATCAACGTTAAAAACTTGGCCGGTGATATAAGCGGCGGCGTCGTCGGCGGCTAGGAATTTGACCATTCCAGCAATTTCTTCGGGTTTACCGTAGCGACCGAGGGGGATGAATTTTAAGATATCATCAGCTTTCAAATCCTTGGTCATGTCGGTTTCAATGAAACCAGGGGCGACGGCGTTGACGGTGACGCTGCGGCTGGCGAGTTCCTTAGCTACGGTTTTGGTAAAGCCAATCACCCCAGCTTTGGCGGCGCTATAATTCGCTTGACCTGGGTTTCCCATCTGACCGGCAACGGATGAGATATTGATAATGCGGCCGCTACGCTGTTTTAGCATAATTTTGCTGACTGCGCGGGTACATAAAAAGACGCCGGTGAGGTTAAGGTCAATAACGGCTTGCCATTCTTCGGGCTTCATCCGTAAGAGTAGAGTATCGCGGGTAATGCCTGCATTGTTGACCAAGATATCGACGCGGCCCCATTTTTCCATTGTGGCGTTGATGAGGTTCTCGACTTCATCGGCTTTGGAGACATCGGCAGCCAGAGCGATCGCGCTTTGTCCCATTTCTGTTATCGTACTGACAACCTCTTGGGCGGCGGTACTAGAACTGGCGTAGTTCACCACCACTTTGGCACCTTCGCTAGCTAAGGCTATGGCGACAGCGCGTCCAATTCCCCGCGAAGCACCCGTGACGATGGCGACTTTATCGTTTAAGCGTGACCCTTCCATTTTTTATCCTTTTCTAAGCATTGCCTAATCTAGGCTCCGAGAAAATTGGACTAGAATCAAGCCAGAGCCAGAAAAAATTTACGGTGCGATATGGCAGTTAAACGAGAATTCAACAGTTTTGAAGATTTACTGAGTCTTTCTGATTTGCCGATGCTGGTTGATTTCTATGCGACTTGGTGCGGGCCTTGTAAGATGATGTCACCGATTCTCGACCAAGTACAAGCTCAACTGAAGGGCAAGTTACGGGTGGTGAAGATTGACTCGGATAATTATCCCCAACTGGCTTCAACCTATGGCATCCAAGCTTACCCTACCTTGATTTTATTCAAAGGGGGCAAGCCTGTAGAGCGGATTGAAGGGGTGGTACAAGCACCTCAACTCGTTCAACGCTTGCAAAGCTTCCTTTAAGTTAAGCAAAAACGGGTTCGTGCGTGGCTAGGAGTTGTTGCAACTTAGTCAGTAAGGCTTGGGTTTGCTGGTAGGCGATGAGGTTGCGTTGCTGGTGGAAGCAATGACAGGCGGTTTGCAGATCGGCGATCGCGCTTTGATGGTAGCCTTGACGATGGTAAAGTAAGCCGCGATTGACGTAAGCTTCTGCGTTCTGAGGGTTGAGGGCTAAAACGGCGCTGAAGTCTTGAATGGCGTCGTGGAGATGACCTAAATGATGGCAGGCGCAAGCTCGGTTATAGTAGGCTCTGGTATTGTGGGTATCGAGGGCGATGGCTTGGGAAAAATCGGCGATCGCGCTTTGGATATCCGCTACCATCAAGTAAGCTAATCCTCGGTCGGTGTAAATTTCGGCTTGCTGTTCGCTGGCCAGTTGAGCGGTTTGCAGCACTTGGTTATAATCGGCAATGGCCCGATCGTAAGCTGCGATTCGGCTATAAGCTAATCCCCGATTGTAATAGGCTCGAATTTCGTTGGGTTGCAGTTCAATGGCTTGATTGTTATCGGCGATCGCTTTATCGTATTCTCCCAGGCGATAATAGGCTAAACCGCGATTCAGGTAAGCTTGAATGTTGTTGGGTTGCAGTTGTAAGGCTTGAGTGCAATCGGCAATAGCCAAGCCATTCAGCTTAATCCTCAATTTGCCGCAGCTTATAGCGATCGCTGTTTAGCATACCTCGAAATTGACCGCCTACCCTCAGCTATTGCCGAT
>JAAHGE010000679.1 GCA_010672635.1 Desertifilum sp. SIO1I2
TTAGAAGGTGAGGTGATTTCTGTGATTCGAGAACTTCGAGGCAAACCCATCAGTGCTAACTTACCCATCTATGTGCGGTTTAGCCCTAAGTTCAGCGCTCACTTGCGCGAATCGGAAGTAGAACTCATCTCCTAAAACTAACGCACAAACTGCCTGATTTGTCAATATCTGGTGGGTGGCGGTTCATCCCGTGTCAGAGACACCCAGTAACGACTATAAACAATACTAGTCGGCTGCCAAGGGGTTCTCCAATAGGTGTCTTGAATGACCGTCTGTGGGGGTTGGTTCGGTTCAGACAGAGGGGTTTGAGGCAAATCAAACCCTTGAAAACTGACCAAGCTGATATTATTGCAAGCGACAACTTCCCGGCCTTCTTGCATCCAGGGATTGCGCCATACCAGGAGAACCCCATTTACCAATTGCTCTTGAAGGGAAGCCGGGGGTGACGATAGGGTCGTTGGCAACAGTAATTGCGCCTTTTCATCTGCCAGCAAAGTTGCCCGTTGGCGGGGTACCCATTCAATCCGATAGCGCCAATCAGGCAATTGCTTTAAGTCTTGGGGAAAGACGCGCCAAGCCAGTGCTGAGTGCCCTTGAGTGCCTTTAACTTGACGAATAATCGGGCCTTCTCCGGAGGCGGGTAGAGTCAACGTCTGAATGCGATCGCCATTCACCTGCACCTCCACCAAATTGGGAGGTTCATTCCATCCCACCCATTCTTCCACAGGTTCGGGTAACAGCGACTTTAACCGAGAATGAGCAACCCGCGCCCGCCATTCTACATTATCAATAGCGCTAGAGGTCAACTGCACCAAAAGCCGCGATTGTTCGAGGGCTAAAGGTGGCTTCGGCGTCCCAAAATGTCGCGTAAACCAATAACTCAGACGCACCGCACAAGAGTAATGAATATCGCCCGATAGGACAACAACGCGATCGCGCCGTTGAAATAACTCAGACAGTAACTGGCTTAAAGCCGCTTGGTGAAAATTCCACGAATCTCCCACATCCGAATGAAACACCCGACCCTTTTCTAGATCGGAACGTTGCGCCCAGTCAATTGCCCGCAAGCTCACCACATTCGTCGGTAAAATAACCAACGTTAACTCAATGTCCGACTCCCCCGCCTGCACTAGCCGATCCGTTTCTTCTAGGGGTTCAGCAATTTGAGTCTTAAACGCCGTCGGCGAGAGCAACATCGGCGGGTCAATTTCGCGATTTTCCCCCACCGGATAGCCGCGATAGGTGCGCGTATCGAGCAGTAATACCTCATGCTTGGGGCCTCGGAGAGTATAATTCCATTGCAGCACCCGGCGATCGCGCTGAAGCACCCAAACATCACCATCTTGCCAAAATTCCGGCTGACCCGTCTGTGGGTTTTGGGGAGGCAACCCCAGGCGCTGTGCCAAAATCTGATAAGCTGCCTCATCCGTTCCTTGGGAAGCAGACCATAATTGAACCGCATCGAGCAATTCACCGCCCGCCTCGCCACAGACAAACCGATCCGGCGTATTTCCCCAAGCTTGGAATAACGCATAAGCCAGCAGTCCATTCAAGATAACGCGCCGACCTAAAGGCTTGCTGAGAACTGACAGACACCACCAGCGATTGAGATACCAGTCATCGGTGACATCATGATCGTCAAAAATGGTATAGGTGGGAATATTTGCCAACGCCCGACGGACTTTATGTAACTCAGCCCGAAAGGAAAGCAAATCTTTAACTTCTTGATTCCAACGTTTGCTTTGTTTGCGATCGTTTGGGTAAACCGTTTCTCCCTGTGCAAAGGTATCCGGCCAAAGAACGGGCGACCACGCAAATAAGTAGATCGTCAGGTATTCCCCTAAACTAAAAAGATGACTTTTGGCGAGATGCTCTTTATTCACCAGCATCGCGGTCAGCCCTGCTTCTAATTTAGCGGTTTCGCAACGCTGACCGGGCTTAAGATCGCTGTCCGCTTGTTGCAAAGGGAGTTGTTCTTGCCAACCGAGAAGAGTATCGCCAGCCTCAGTCAAAACCGCTAGCATGGCATCAGCGACATCATCCCCGTAGATTTGATCGCCAGTAAAAAAGAGTTGTTGCGGTCTATTATTGGCGTACTGGGCTTGGCGGGCAATCAGATCGTCAATAATGGCAGCCGCATCGCGATCGCCCCCGTGAATTTTGCGGCAAGATCCATGCAGAATCCGCAAATCATCTATGTTGGCAGCCGGTAAGGCAAAGGTGGGCAGATTGTGAGAAAAATAGCTAATTGGGACATCGCGAAACTTATCGGTATTTCCCGATAAAGCAGTGGCTAAATCTTCTGTTTCTCCATCAAAAAATAAGTTATAGGCATAAATCTTTCCAGGGAGGAGAGCGCTATGATGCAAGGGGGTAGCGACGACCGCCACGAGGTGCAAAAATTCCCCAACTTTAACGGTAGGTTGGGTTCCCGATAGCAAAGGCTGGTCAATTTGCGAACCTTCCTCTACCGTGGCATAAACCTTAAGGGTGACAGTACGCGGCTGTTTTAAGGCAACCCAAACCGTCACCGCCTGACTCTCGGTACGGCGCAAGATCGGGCCTGCCAGAATGAGGGGAAGATGAGACAGACGTTGGCTTAAGGGTTGCATCTCTTTCTTAGTGCTGAGTGAGTTCCGAGTTCCGAGTTCCGAGTTCCGTAGCTACTCAGTAGCGGTGTTTCAAGTGGGTAGCAGAGTACAAAGCAAGAAGTTTAAAGTCACCAAAAAATAGGCTTTCTTCCCCCCATCTCCCCATCTCCCCATCCCCCCCCCCTCTTCTTCTTCCCCCCCTCCTCTTTCTACTTTCAACTCCCTTCAATCTCCCAAAGTTTTATTGTTCGCTCGCTAC